>CAMIVF010000116.1 GCA_946401715.1 uncultured Clostridia bacterium
AAAGAGCGGCATTACCGGCATGGGTTCCATCACAGTGGAGTACTATAAGGGTGCGACAAAAGTAGACAAGGCGGTTGATGTCGGAGATTATACATTTAAGCTGAAAGTAGCTGATGGCAGGTTGTATAATCAGGCAACGATTGACGACGCTGGCTGGAAGTTTTCCATTGCAAAGGCGAAGCCAAACGTCACCGCGCCGACAGCGAAGACGGGCCTGACAGCCAGTGGCTCTGCCCAGGCCCTTGTCAATGCAGGACAAGCAACCGGCGGTTCGATGTATTATGCAAAGGGCTCTGACGGCAAGTCAGCACCGTCCTCCGGCTGGTCTACTGCCATTCCGAAAGGCACCGACGCGGGAACTTACTATGTCTGGTACAAAGTCACCGGAGATAAGAATCATACCGACATCAACCCGGCGTGCGTTACCACAGTGATTGCAAAGAAAGAGGAACCGAAGCAGAATCCACCTGCGGATCCGCCAAAGAAGGAGGAACCACCGAAACCCTCGAAACCGGCGGAACCGGCGAAAAAGACGGACGTCAGTATTCTGTTGAATGCACATGTCCGGCTGTCCTGGAAAGACTCAAAAGCAGTATTCCAGTGGGGAAATGCACCCGGGGTGGATACATATGAGGTATGGATGGCTTATTGCGGGAAGCCGCTCAAGAAAGTCCTGACCGTCAAAAATGCCAACAAGATCGAGATCGAGGAGATTCAAGGAAAGAAGCTGAACAAGAAGCGCAGTGTGAAAGCGTATGTGATAGCGTATCGGAATGGAAAGGTCATCGGGCGCTCTCTGGATTGTCATTCCGCCGGCTCGAAGTGCCGTTATACCAATGCGAAGAAAGTAAAAACGTCAAAGAATACCTATAAGCTGAAGGTGGGGAAGACGAAAAAGCTGAAGGCAAAAACGGTGAAGAAGAAGAGCGGTAAGAGCCTTCTTCCCAGGAAGCATTGTGCCCGGCTCCGCTATGCGAGTTCTGATCCTTCCGTAGCAACAGTCAGTAAGAAAGGGACAATTACCGCGAAGAAAGCCGGAACCTGCAATGTCTGGGCTTATGCCCAGAACGGGCGCAGCAAGAAGGTGACGGTGATTGTGGAGTAAAGCTTTTGGCAGGCTGAAACAAACTGCACAGGAACAGTCTGATTGATTGTGATGGGTGCTGCCGTACTGTATGCGGCAGCACCTTTTTCGTCCGGCAGCAGATTCCGGAGAAGATAGTGCATTCAGGAGAAGATGGTGCATCCCGGAGCAGATGCTGCATCCCAAATCAGAATCTCTCTTTCCCCGTCGTCAGGCTTGTGATATCATAAAATAGATCAGAAAGGAATGCAGCGGCTCAGGTGAGGCGAGCCGTAAAAAAGTAACATAGAACCGTAACTTAAGAACAGAGAAGACGCTGATTTTTGCACCGGCAAGGTGCTGCACCCAGTCAATACCAGTCAAACCCAGACAAACAGTGGAGGAAGGATATGAGAAACATACTTTTTGCTGCTTCAGAAGGCGTTCCGTTTATCAAGACAGGCGGCCTGGCGGACGTGGTCGGTTCACTGCCGCGCGACATCGACAAGGAGTATTACGATGTGCGGGTGATCATGCCGCGCTACAACTGCATGTACCAGGAGATGAAGGACAAGATGGAATACATGACGTCCTTCTACATGGACTTCGATTACAAGTCCACTTATGTTGGCCTGTTCCACGCAGTCGTGGACGGCGTACAGTATTACTTTATCGACAACATGGATTACTTCAATACGGAGAAGGTCTATACGGATGATGCGCTGTTTGAGATCAAGCGTTTCGTGTATTTCTCCAAGGCAGTGCTTTCCGCGCTTCCGACCATCGGCTTCAGGCCCGACCTGATCCACTGCCATGACTGGCAGACCGGCCTGATTCCCGTTTACCTGAAGGGCAGCTTCCAGGAGAATGAATTCTACCGCGGGATCAAGTCTGTCATGACGATCCACAATCTCCGCTTCCAGGGGAAATGGGATCCGAAGACGGTTGCTGCGATCTCGGGGCTTCCGGATTATTATTTCACGCCGGACAAGCTGGAGGCTTACAAGGACGCGAACCTGCTCAAGGGCGGCATTGTCTACGCGGATGCCGTGACGACAGTATCGCCGACCTACGCGGAGGAGATCAAGACGCCATTCTACGGTGAGAACCTTGAGGGAATCCTGAACGCGCGTACCAATGACCTGCGCGGTATCCTGAACGGCATCGATTATGAGGAGTTCAATCCGGAAGACGACAAGTTCCTCACGCATCCCTACAACCTGAAGAACTGGCGCAGGGAGAAGCCGAAGAACAAGACCGATCTGCAGGCGCAGCTTGGACTGGACGTGGACGCGAAGAGATTCCTGATCGGCATCGTTTCCCGTCTGACGGACCAGAAAGGCTTCGACCTGATCGCCTGCGTGATGGAGGAGATGCTGAATATCGACTCGATCCAGGTTGTCGTTCTCGGCACCGGCGAGGCGCAGTATGAGAACCTGTTCCGTTACCTGGCAGGGAAGTATCCGAAGAAATTCTCCGCGAACATTTGCTATTCCAATGAGCTGTCCCACAGGATCTACGGTGCATGCGATGCGTTCCTTATGCCGTCGCTGTTTGAGCCGTGCGGACTCTCCCAGCTGATGAGCCTGCGTTACGGTACGCTTCCGATCGTGCGTGAGACCGGCGGACTGAAGGATACGGTTGTCCCGTACAACGAGTATGAGGACACCGGAACCGGCTTTACCTTTACGAACTACAACGCGCATGAGATGATGCGTTCCATCCGCTACGCGGAGCAGATCTTCTATGACCGCAAGAGAGAGTGGAACAAGATGGTGGACCGCGCGATGCAGGCAGATTTCTCCTGGAAGGTTTCCGCAGGAAAGTATCAGGAGATGTATGACTGGCTGATCGGATAATGAACCGCACCCATTACAGGGCGGACAGAAATCAGGAGGGACTACGGACATGAATGGTGCACAGGCCATGGTGGAGTGCCTGAAGGCGGAGGGGATCACGAAGATCTTTGGAATCCCGGGCGTGGCGATCGCCCCGTTTTATGAGGCACTCTATGAGAATCCGCAGATCGAGCATGTGCTTGTGCGGCAGGAGCAGGCGGCGGGACACGCAGCCTCCGGCTATGCCCGGATCACCCGCAGGCCGGCAGTCTGTGTCACCAGCTCCGGTCCCGGTGCCACGAACCTGATTACGGCGCTGGCCACCGCGAACGCGGACAGCATTCCGCTGATCGCGATCACCGGACAGGTCGACAGCAGCCTGCTGGGCCATGACGTCTTCCAGGAAGCCGACATGAGAGGGGCGACCGAGTCTTTCGTCAAGTACAGCTATCTGGTCAGAAATGTAAACGACATCCCGCGCATTTTCAAGGAAGCGTTCCACGTCGCCTCCACAGGGCGTATGGGACCGGTCCTGATCGACATTCCCTGCGATGTGCAGCGTATGGAGCTGAGCAAGGCGTTCCGCTATCCCGATGAGGTGAAGATGCGCGGCTACAAGCCCAGCGTCATGGGCAACGGGCAGCAGCTCGCGAAGGTCATCGCCGCGATCAACAAGGCGAAGCGGCCGCTTATCTGCGCGGGCGGCGGCGTCATCCTCGGCCATGGGGAAGAGGTGGTGCGGACCTTCTGTGAGAAGAATCAGATCCCGCTCGTCTCGACGATGATGGGAATCGGCACCATCGCGAAGGCGCATCCTTTGTATTTCGGCATGCTGGGAAACAATGGAAAGCCCTACGCGAACAAGGCGGTTTCCAATGCGGACCTGCTCATGATCGTCGGCGCCAGGGTGGCGGACCGGGCGGTTCCGAAGCCGGAGCAGCTGGAGCGCCGCCTGAATGTCATTCACATCGACATTGATTCGGCCGAGATCGGGAAGATGCTCGGACCGACGATTCCTCTGGTGGGGGACATCCGCCACATCTTTGACGCCCTGCTGGAAGCGGACATTCATACCGACACCGCGCAGTGGCTCGGGGAACTGGAGGAGTTCAAACATACAACCGTCGACCACAGAGTGTTCAGCGACAAGAAAGTGAATCCCATGACGCTGGTGCAGACGCTCTCTGAGAAGATGGACGACGACGCCATCTATGTAGCGGACGTCGGGCAGAATCAGCTGTGGTCCGCCGACAACTATGTCATGAAGAACGGACGCTTCCTGACGACAGGAGGCATGGGCACGATGGGATACTCCATTCCGGCAGCGATCGGCGCGAAGATGGCGGATCCCGCGAAACAGGTCGTCGCAGTCTGCGGAGACGGCGCATTTCAGATGTCCATGTTTGAGCTGGCGACGATTGCGGTGAACCAGGTTGGGGTGAAGATCCTGGTCCTGCGCAACGAATACCTCGGACTGGTGCGGGAGCATCAGGAGAAGGTCTACGATGGCCACTACTCCGGCGTGATGCTGTACGCGTACCCGCATTTTGACAAGCTGGCCGAAGCCTACGACATGGCTTACTTCCACGCGGACTCCAACGAAGCGCTGGATCAGGAACTTGACCGCTTCCTTGCGTGTGAGAAGGCGGCCATCATGGTCTGCGACATCGACAGCGCGAACAATACCAAGTGAGGGAGGCATCATGAAGGGAATCTTTTCTGTTCTTGTGGAAAATAAAGACGGTGTCCTCTCCCAGATCGCGGGATTGTTCGCCAGGCGCGGATACAACATCGACTCCCTGGCCGTGGGAGAGACGGACAAGCATGACGTCTCCAGCATGACCATCGTATCGACCGCCGATGCGAGAACGATCGACCAGATCGAGAAGCACCTGAACAAGAAACTCGATATCATCAAGGTGCGCCGGCTGGACGAGGCGAAGTCCGTCTCCCTGGAGATGATGCTGATCAAGGTTTCCTACACAGCACAGACCCGGTCGTCCCTGATCGAGCTGTGCAGCGTCATGGGCGCGAAGATCATGCACATTTCCGCGAAATCGATCATGATCGAGATTCACAACACGCCGGACGTGGTCGGCGAATTCCTCGAGCTTCTGAAGAGTTTCGGCATCCTCGAGGTGCAGCGCACCGGGACCATTTCGATGGCGAAGGGGTGAGACAATATGCAGGAAACGTACGGCTTCTTTGCCATGATGGCAAGGCTGAAATGGATCGACCGGTGGGCGCTGATGCGCAACTCTTCCGACGAGAATCTCGCCTCGCATTCTCTGGATGTCGCGATGCTGGCGCATGCGCTGTGTGTCATCGGCAATGAGCGGCTCGGGAAGAACCTGAACGCGGACCGCGCGGCGGTGATCGGCCTGTATCACGATGTGTCAGAGATCCTGACCGGAGACATGCCGACGCCGGTCAAGTATTTTAACCGGCAGATCCGAAGTGCCTACAAAGACGTCGAGCGGGACGCGAACATGCGGCTTTTGGCGCTGCTTCCGCAGGATCTGCGCGCGCAGTTCACACACGTTCTCGAGCCGGGCGAGGAGTACGCCCGGGAGAAGCAGCTGGTGAAGGGAGCGGATAAGCTGAGCGCCTATATCAAGTGCATCGAAGAGCGCAAGGCCGGAAACCGGGAATTCGAGAGCGCGGAGAAGAGCACACTCGAGGCGCTGCATGAGATGAATCTGGAAGAAGTCGAGATCTTCCTTGAAGAGTTTCTCCCTGCTTATGAGAAAACACTCGACGAGATCCGCCCTTGAAATGTTAACTTTTTATGTCAAGGCTTCTTTTTTGCACATTAGCGGTTGACTTAACCGGCAGAATCGATTAGAGTCTACGTGTCTGTTCCGATTACTGATGGCTTTACCCACCCGTACATAAAACCCACCACGGAGCGGACGTCCCGCCGGCATCTGATGCCGGCGGTTTAGAAAATGCGCTTGCATTTTTACAGAAGTTGAGATATTTTATAAGTGTATAGAAACTCCGCGGTGGGAGAATCGATACATAAAAAAAAGGCGCTGCCGTATGGCGGCGCCTTTCTCGATCCTGGAAATCAAAAAAAGAAGAAACATCAAAGGAAGAGGAAACATCATGGAATCAGGCATCAAGTCTTCACTACAGAAGTGTCCCGCTGCAGGAAGGTGCGGCGGCTGTGATCTGCAGGGAGTTGGCTATGATCAGCAGCTTGCGCAGAAGAACAGGCAGCTGAAGAAGCTTCTGTCGGGGTTGGCCACAGAGCTTTATCCGATCCAGGGTATGGACGATCCGACCCATTACCGGTGCAAGGTGAACGCCGCCTTCGGACTGAACAGGAAAGGAAAGCCTGTCCTGGGCAGATACGAGAAGAATACCCATCACATCGTTCAGACGCCGGACTGCATGATTGAGGACGAAAGAGCATGCGAAATCACGCAGGCCATCTATTCCCTGCTTCCGTCCTTCCGCATCCGCGTCTATGACGAAGACAGCGGATATGGATTCCTGCGGCACGTCCAGATCCGGCGCGGCTGGGCGACAGGCCAGTACATGGTCACGCTGGTGTGCACTGATCCGGTCTTTCCGTCGAAACAGAACTTCGTCAAGGCTTTGCGCACCCGCTTTCCCGAGATCAGTACGATCGTCCTCAACATCAACGACCGGCATACTTCCATGGTGCTGGGAGAGCGGAGCATTACGCTGTACGGAAAGGGATATATCGAAGACCAGCTGTGCGGAAGCACCTTCCGGATCTCGCCGGGATCATTTTACCAGATAAACCCGGCCCAGACACAGCGTCTATACGAGACGGCACTGGAGTACGCCGGCCTGACCGGGCGCGAGCATGTGCTGGACGCCTACTGCGGCACCGGAACGATCGGGATCATTGCCGCAAAGCGTGCGAGACAGGTCACCGGCGTCGAGCTGAACCGGGACGCGGTGCGTGACGCCGTCTGGAATGCCCGCCGCAACAGGACTGAGAACATCCGCTTCATCAAGATGGACGCGACCGAATACATGGAGCAGCTGTCAGCAGGCAGGGGCGGATTGCGTGAAGGCGGAAAACGGCCGGATGTCCTGATTCTTGATCCGCCCAGGAGCGGGACGACACCGCGCTTCATTGAAGCTGCCGCGCGCATGCGGCCGGACAGAATCGTCTATGTCTCATGCGGACCGGACACACTCGCCCGTGATCTGAAACTGTTCAGGAAAAAAGGCTACCAGGCACAAAAAGCACAGGGAGTGGATTTATTCCCGTTCACAAACCATCTCGAGACCGTCTGTCTACTAACACATAACGGTTGAAAAGAGCCGAGAAAGCTTGAAATCAAGGGGTTTCCGTCACCCGGGCCGATGCTCCTTTTGCTGAAACTTTGCTGCTATTATATAATAAACATGACAAACAGATGTCATGTTACATATGTTAGTATAGATACGGAGCGTGAGAGAATATGAAGATAGACAGACTGATCGGAGTATTATCGATCTTGCTGCAGGAAGCGAAGGCTGAGGTACTGGAGCCGGCAGAAGCACGAGATATGATTCGCAGGAATGTGAAGAAACATTACAGCTTTACACGGAGGATTAACATCTGTGGCATTTGATTTCAAAAAGGAATATAAAGAGTTTTATATGCCGAAAGGTATGCCGTCCATCGTGAACGTTCCAAAGATGAATTACATTGCGGTGCGCGGCAGCGGGAATCCCAATGATGAGGATGGTGAGTATAAGCAGGCGATAGGACTTCTGTATGGTATTGCTTTTACAATCAAGATGAGTAAGAATGGTAACTATCAGATTGATGGATATTTCGACTTTGTTGTTACACCGCTGGAGGGATTCTGGT
>CAMIVF010000117.1 GCA_946401715.1 uncultured Clostridia bacterium
TGTCCATGAGCAGCTATGCGGTTCCTTTCCTCTATGGGATGGCTCCGGTTTCCTTCGTTCGCAGGATGCATCTTTCCATGTCCCACTGGGCCTTTGTGCTGATGGGGCTGCACCTGGGAATGCATATCCCGGCAATGACCGCAGGTTTGAAACTGACAGACCGGACAAAAACGTCCCTGGCCTGCATTTTCACCTGCGTCGGCGGTGTTGGCCTGTGGCTGTTCCTCCGGACCGGATTGCCGAACTATCTGTTTTTCCGTGTGCCATTCGCGTTTCTGGACTATGAGAAGGCCGGATGGTTAGTGTTTCTTGAAAACCTGCTGATGCTGTCTTTCTGGGCGTTTGCCGGAACCCAGGCAGCACTGGCCTGCAGGAATGCTGTACATAAGGCAGGGACGAAAAAGAATCCACTCTTCCCTGTCGTTGCCGTTATGGCATCGGTAATCATCGGCATCGCCCTGATGCTCGTCTTTCCGTCTGAAGCTGGACAGGCATCCTTTGGAAATACTGACTGGTCCGTACCGCAGGCCGGGAGTGAACAAAATGATGAGTCTGCCGGAACAGAGGAGGCTGCAGATATAACGATCGCTGCGGAGGGCTTAAGGCTTCTGCCGCAAGGGCAAGCGGAGCCGGACTGATTCTGACAAAAGGTTGGAGCATCTGATCCGGGGGATTTGATCTGATGATGCCGTTTACCAAAGAATCCCGGCATGGTAGAATGAGAGCCTGCAGGGGTGTGGAAGTGTTCACGGAAAAATCGAGCATGACCATCATCAGGCAGCAAATGACAGCCGGGCTGCAGGATCAGAGGATTCATCGGTCGGGGCCGGAGGAGAGGGCAGTATGAGATTTATCGGGAACAAAACCCAGCTTTTAAACAGCATCAAGGACGTTGTTGACAGACACGCCAAAGGAGCATCGTCATTCTGCGATATCTTCTCCGGGACGGCTTCTGTCGCCCGTTTTTTTAAGGAATGGTATGAGGTTTATTCCAATGATATCCTTTACTTTTCCTACTGCTTGCAGCGGGGAACGATTGAGAATCCCTGCAGGCCGTCTTTTGACCATCTGAGAGAACTCAGGGGAATCTCTGATCCGATCTGTTATCTCAACACCTTTCCCGCTCAGGAGATGGAGTGCCTGGAAAGCAGCAGGCGTCTGTTTCAGAACAGCTATGCACCGGCCGGCGGAAGAATGTATGTCACCGACGCGAATGCGCTGCGGATTGACTATGCCCGGAACAAGATTGAAAGCTGGCATGATGAAAGGCTTCTGACCGATGATGAGTATTATTATCTGGTTGCGTCGGTGATTGAAGGGATCCCTTATGTTTCGAACATAGCAGGGACATACGGGGCCTACAATAAAACGTGGGATCCCCGCTCGCTCAAGCAGTTTCTGCTGCAGGATCTGCCTGTTGTCAGCAACGGACGCAGCAACAGGTCATACAACATGGACGGCGCGCAGCTTCTCCGGGAGATCAGCGGCGATATCCTGTACATCGATCCGCCTTACAATGAGCGGCAGTATCTGCCGAATTATCATGTGCTTGAGACGGCGGCGCGGTATGATTTTCCGGAATTGAAGGGAGTGACCGGACAGCGTGCGAATGAATCGCAGCGTTCAGAGTTCTGCTCAAAAAAGACGGTGGTACATGCATTTGAAGAGCTGATGAAGCATGCCCGGTTCCGGCATATTATTCTCAGCTACAATACGGACGGGCTCATGACGCTGGACGAAATCGAAATGACAATGAAAAAATACGGGAGGGAGGAGTCCTTTGAAGTGAACTACATTCCCTACCGCAGGTTTAAGAGCAGGCGTGATGTGATTCAGGAGGATGCGCTGAAGGAGATGCTGATCTATATTCAGAAAGACATCTGATCAGCTGTTTTCAAATGCGCCCATGAGCATGTCCTTCGCCTCACCGGCGTCCATCTTCAGGACAACGGAGAACTCTTCGACAAGCTTCTCTGTGGCAGCCTTGAAATAACGGTCATCCGTCGCGGTGACCTTTTTTCCTTTCTGTCTGCGCGATTCAATGCGCTGATTCAGCGTCTTGACCAGACACAGCCATTCTCGGCAGCTTCCGGAATGCAGTGCTTTTGAATAGGAGATTTCCTGCTGACGTGCACTCTGTTCAGGGAGTGTCTCGATCTGCGGGATGTCTTCCAGCAGCTGCTTTGTCTCCTCCGGGGAGATCAGATTCCGCATGATCACCTTCTGGTTATCAACCGGTGTCATAATCTTGCATGACTGATCGTGGAGAGGACGGAGAACATAGCATTCACGTCCGGCCGGGCTTCCGGTTGAAGCTTCCATGACTTCGGTTCCCATGACTTCACACACACCACTGTTACCATACGATATAAACTCACCAATGCAGAACATTCCCGGCACTCCTTTCATCAGTCTTTTTTCTTCCAGTTCAGCAAACGCCGCAATCTTTCTGATATTCCGTCAGAATATCGTTAAGATTATAGCTGAACGCTATTGACATCTTTACAGTACACTGATATTATATCAATTTTTGCTTTGAAAAGTAATGTTGCGAAACGGATAAATATAGGCAAAAAAAGCCCTGTTTCGCTGTCACATTTTTACGAAACGCCGGCGTCGCTTCCATGGAAAGAATGACGGATTTCCGAATGCCGTAAGTGGTGCAGGGCTGTGCCCGGCAGAATCAATCACAGAATTTCGAAGAAAAGAAGAATCCTGCTGTGACCTTCACGCATCAGACTGCGTCCTGTGGAGTGAAGAGGGAAATGTAAGACAGGCGTTCCGGTCCGGTAGTGTATAGGGTACGGCGCAGCATGGCGGAAACAGAATGTGCTTGCGAAAGATCAGGTTCTATATTACTATTTGATTGAAGACCGAAACATGATCAAACATCCCGAATGTGTTGTGGATATATGAAAAAAGGGTTATCCGGGAGGTGTGAGATGAGAAAGAACTGGATGCACATGAATAAAGTATGGCTTGTTTCTTTTCTGTTGGCAGTAGTGACAACTGTAACAGGCCTGTCATTTACAGCATTTGCGGAAGACACGGCCGGGAACGATATAGAGGCTGTGAAAAAAGCCGTAAAATCTTTTGAGAAGGAGTTCCCGATTGATCTGTCGAATATGGTTGAGAATGATATCAGTCCGGCAAAGGGCACCAAGGAGCTTCCTGCTGCGGTTAACCCGGATCTGAAACCTTTCTGGGTGTACTCCACCTATATTGATTTCAGTCCGATTCTTATGACGTCGGTCTTTTACCGTAATGGTGTCAGTTATTTCTACGTGGAGGTCAGCAAGGACGGGAAAACCTACGAGCGGTACACGAATTCATATGGAGATCCGTTCTCTTACAGCAATGGAAGACACAAAATCACCGGGCTGACTCCTGATAAGGTCTATTATGTCAGGCTGCGTGCAACAGATCTTTTTGGTACAAAAGATTATGGCGTGTTCTATAACACAAAGGTCCATACTGGAAAGCCAAAACTGCAGGTCAAATCGATCAAGATGAAGGCGATCAAGGTAAAAAGGCACAGAAAGAAACACTACATCATTGGCTGGTGGACTGTAAGAAGTTATTGGGAATACTGGTACACATATAAGATCAAGGTGACTGTCAAATTAAAGAAGAAACCTGGAACACCGGGAGTCTTTATCAATAATGAGTGGGTGAAGGGGAATAAGAAGACTTATAAGATTACGTTCCCCAGGAGTGGTTACTTTTACTATTACAGCAAGAAGTCTCCCAAACGTCGTGTTAAGGCGACTGTAGGCGTTTACTCTGCTTTCAGTAAGGAATATGGCGGCTGCTCACCGTACAAATCTAAGAAGAAGAGAATTTCGTAAATGGTAAAGAATGATTGAGATGCAGAGTGCGATTTGTATCATACTCTGCTGGAGGGACTGCCGCATCTGGTGCGGCAGTCCCTTTTGATTTCTTTATCCCTTCACAAACAACAGCGCCTGGAATTATACTGAGTGTGCATCTGGAAGTGTGAAATGATGGAGCTGAGACAGCGTTCCGGAATTGAGGCAGTTATGGAAAAGATCAGAACAATTGCATTCATCCGAAGTGATTTTCCGGAGAAGTTTGGAATTCCGCGGCAGAGTGGTATCATAGAAGAGCTGAAGGCTGAAATCGTCTTTGAGAAGGAATTCCGGGATCCGAACTGTATTCTGGGGTTGGAGGAGTTCTCACATCTGTGGCTGATCTGGGAGTTCTCTGAAAATGAAAAGGCCGGCTGGTCGCCTACCGTGATCCCGCCGAGGCTTGGCGGAAGGATTCACAAGGGCGTGTTCGCGACCCGTTCCCCGTTCCGCCCCAACCCGATCGGCATGTCCTGCGTCAGGCTGGAATCTATAGAGATGACGCGCGATACGGGGCCGGTTCTTCATGTGCGGGGAGCGGATCTTCTCGATCAGACACCGATTCTGGACATCAAGCCCTATATCCGCTATACAGACTGCCATCCGGACGCTGTGAGCGGATTTGCCGACAGGGTAAAGGATTACCGGCTGGAGGTGGTGTTTCCGGAGGAGCTTCTGGAAAAGCTGCCAAAGAGCAAGAGGGCGGCGGCAGTAAAGATTCTGGAAGAGGATCCAAGGCCTGCATATCAGAACGATCCCAGCCGGCGGTACGGAACTGCATTTGCAGGGTGGGACATCCGTTACCATGTAAGGAACAGAGTCCTGACCGTCTGCGAAGTCGTTCCTTACCAGCCTCACGCATGACCCCTGAAAAAGAGGTGATCCGTCTAAGACGGTCAGCTTCTGCAGTCCGGGACTGCTGCCGCGGTAAAGCCCGGGCTGCTGCAATGCGTCAAATCAACCAGAAGAGGAGAGAAGGAATACCGGTATGGAATATGCCGCTTATACCGTACAGGGTGACCATGTCATACTATACCGTCTGTATGGGACGGGGCCGGTTGTTGAAGTCCCGGACCGGATCGAAGGAAAGAGGGTAGAGATTCTTGCGGATCATCTGTTCGCAAACGAGATGTCTGTCCTCTGCGATCCGAAGCAGATGTCACTGGCCAGGCTGAGAGGAAATTCCTGGGAAGTGCAGAATGGGGAGGCGCTTTTTGCCCTGCTAAGAGACGCCGAAAATGGGACACCGGCCGGAATGCCGGAGCTTTCCGTTGAAGATGTGCTGGTCCGGATCATGAAAATCCTGGAGAAGGAAGCGCTCTGCGCAGACAGGGTCAGTGCGATACACATTCCGGAGGGCGTAAAGCAGATCGGGAATTATGCGTTCTATGGACTCTATCAGCTCAGGGAGGTTTGTTTCCCATCAACGATACAGAAGATTGGCTGGGGGTTGTTCAATGGCTGCAGACAGGTGAACCGGTTGATTCTTCAACTGAAAGAGACACAGGAGCTGACGCCTCCTGCCATGAAGGAGCTTCTGGACACGCTGCCGAACGAGCTTGACGTGATCGTCCAAAGAGATGCGGAAGAGCTTTATCGTCTCCGTTTTCCGGCCTATTATGAGGAAGGAAAGGAGAATACACCGGCCAGGATTATTGAGATTATCTATCATGGGACAGGGCATCAGTACAGGAACTGCTTTCTGAACCGGGTGCTTCAGTTCGACCGCTACGACGAAGTGTTTCCTCTGGCTGCCGCGCAGGAGAGTCCCCAGACCAATGTGCACCTGATCCTGAACCGTCTCCGGTCAGGACCGGCGCCGAAGAAGGAGATACAGCAGCGGTACCTGGAATATCTGCGTCAGGAGAATACTGTACTGACAGAGGAGATTCTGTCAAATCCAGACTTCAGTCCGGAATCTGAGCTGCGGGTTCTTGATGAGATGGATTTCTTTACATCTACATTGATCGATGCATCGATACAGGCTGCTTCCGTGAAAGGTAATACCCGTGTGGTCAGCTGTCTGATGGAGATCCGCGGCCGGCGTTTTGCAGGAGGCATCGCCGGAAAGAGCCGAAGCAGGTATATGCTTTGACCGCCTGCACCTGAAGATGCTGAATCCCGCCCGGGCGGGTGAGAAGATATAAATGCAGGTTTATAGATGAGAAGTGAAGAGATCACAGAAGAATACCAGAGGATTACAAGACAGATTCTCGACGACAGCCGCGCAGAGCTGTACATGGACCAGCATTATCTGGCGCTGGCGCTCGGCGCGTTTCGCTATGCCGTCAATACACAGATGAGAGGAATCGGGACCGACGGGGAATACCTGGCAGTACACCCGAAGGATCTGGCAGCCCTGTACCGGAAAAACAGACTCCTGGTCAACCGCATCTATCTGCATCAGGTTTACCACTGTCTCTTCCGGCATATTTTCAAGAGGATCCGTCCTGACCGGGAACTGTGGAATCTTGCCTGCGACATGGCGGTGGAGTTTCTGATTGATGCCCAGAATCTGCGCTCGACGCGGACAGGCCGCAGCGCGCTGAGGGAGAGGTGGAGAACACAGATCAGCCGCCGGATCAAGGTTCTGAACGCGGAGGGCATTTACGCTGTGCTGACGGAACTGTCCCCGGCGCCTGCCACTCTGACGCTTCTTCGGGAGGAGTTTTCTCCCGATCATCACAGTCTGTGGCCGGCACTGAAGGAAGATCAGAACCGGAAGCAGCCTCCGGCAAAGAGCCTGATGCTCAGGAAGAAGTGGGAGGATCTGTCCGGAAAAATGATGACAGAGATGGAATCTTTTTCTGTAGAGGCTTCCACCCATGATTCTTCCCTGCTGGAGGAGACGCAGGTGGAAAACCGCGAGCGGATCTCCTACAGGTCCTTTCTGAGAAAGTTTGCCGTTCTGAGGGAAGAGATGCACATGGATCTGGATTCCTATGACAGTATTCTGTATTCCCTCGGACTTGAAATGTATGGTAATATGCCGTTGATTGAACCGGTGGAAACCAGGGAAGTGAAAAGGATTGATGAGTTTGTCATCGTGATCGACACGTCGATGTCTGTCTCGGGGAGGCTGGTAAAGAGTTTTCTGGAGCAGACCTTCAGCGTGCTCAGCGAATCAGAGAGCTTCCTGCATAAAGTCAATATCCGGATCCTGATGTGTGACGAGCAGGTCCTCAGTGACCAGAGGATCGAATCAAAGAAGGATCTTGAAGAATACATGAAGCACGTACAGCTGGTCGGCGAAGGAGGAACAGATTTCCGCCCGGCTTTTGCGTATGTGGAGGATCTGATCAGAAAAAAGCAGTTTCTGTCCCTGCGCGGGCTTTTGTACTTTACAGACGGCAAGGGCATCTATCCTGCGAAGAAGCCGCCTTACGAAACTGCGTTTATCTTCTGCGCGGAGGATTACGATGACAGCGCGGTTCCGCCGTGGGCAATCAGGCTGGTTCTTCCGGCCTGGCAGCTGGAGGAAGAGAAACGGCTTCAGGACGAGAGATTCATCTGGTCAGAGCAGGAGAAATAAAGGCATGAATATCAAGAGAGCAAAACAGGAGATTATCGATACCATCGGCGCGTACCTGGAGAAGGATGCGTATGACCGGTATCTGATTCCGGAGATCCGGCAGAGGCCGGTTCTTCTGATGGGACCGCCCGGAATCGGCAAGACGCAGATCATGGAACAGATCGCGCAGGAATGTGACATTGCACTGGTAGCCTATACGAT
>CAMIVF010000118.1 GCA_946401715.1 uncultured Clostridia bacterium
AAGGTTCGAGAGCCTGTGCAGGGAATTCGGCATGGAGGGACCCAAATGAGATCTTTGCTGATCAGGGATACAACAAGGGAGGAGCGGGAACAGATCGTAGCGGATTCGATCGGAAATATAAACGGATCCTGTGACGGCTGCGCTTCGGGCCTTGCGGATATCCGGCCGGAATATCTCTTCTGAGTGCGCTGATAATCAGAATTGTGAAACAGAAAATGAATTTTAACCAATGAGTTGTGTTTTGACGCAGCTGGGAAAGAAAGCGGGGATATACTGGTATCTCCGCTTTTTCTGCGTGGCAAGGATTCCTGCTTTGCAAAGTGTGCACTGTACCTGACAGTTTATGAACAGATTATTGCAAATCAAAGCCCTTTTTTTATAATGACAGTATCAGTTTTGCGCAAAAAACGATATTCCGGAATTGTCAGCAGTGTATAAGCAAACAAAGGACAGGGAGAATTAAGATGAAGAAATCCAGATTATGGACAGGCTTGTCGTCTGTCTGCGCATTTCTTTTAGCAACATCTGTACTTGCAACAGACTGTATGATGGGCTATCAGGGTACCATCAACGGTGCGCTGGGAATTGAGACCAGCAAAATTGTTTCGGACGGAGATACTTCCGATACCACATATTTCAAGAGTGCGTACGGTGAACTCAATGCTGAAAATCTGCAGAAGCTGATTCAGGATACATATGATGAGAGCGTCCTTGAGGAAGAAGAAGGCGCTGTGCTTCTGAAAAATGAGAACCAGGCGCTGCCGTTCTCTTCGGATAAGATGCGTGTAACACTCTTCGGACACGCTGTGGCTGAGCCCCTTTACAAGAGCGCGTCAGCCGGTTCCAACGGTTACAAGGGAGAGTACTGCATCAGCCTTTACCAGGCACTTACAGAAGCAGGCTTCGCGGTCAACGATACTCTGTTTGATGCTTACAAGGCAAGCAAGACGACGCGGGGCACCGGTGCTTATTCCTTCCAGACAAACACAGTCAGTGAGTTTTCCATGGGTGAAGAGAGCATCGATTTCTACACAGATGACATCCGTGCTTCATGGGAGGATGATTTCCGGGATGCAGCTATTGTTATGTTTGCCCGCGAAGGCGGAGAGGGCGTTGAGCTGCAGACTGAGGATCCGGAAGGCATCAGCCAGCTGGCTCTTCACCAGGACGAGAAGGATCTCCTGGAGATGATCAAAAACTCGGGCAAGTTCGACAAGACGATCGTTCTTTTGAACAGCGGAAATCCGATGGAAGTCAACTGGATGGATGAGTACGATGTGGATGCGTGCCTTTGGATCGGCTGCCCCGGCCAGAGAGGTTTTGAGGGTGTTGCGAACCTCCTGACAGGTAAGGCAAACCCGTCCGGCAGACTGACTGATACATACGCGGTCAGTTCGCTCTCATCACCGGCTGTTGTGAACGGAAGTTATCACAACCAGAACTGGACAAACCTTGACGAGGTCAACTCCAAGACCACGGAGCATCCGGAGGATATCGCATGGTACTCCGTCCAGGCCGAAGGCATCTATGTCGGTTATAAGTATTACGAGACCCGCTATGAGGACTGCATCCTGAAACAGGGCGGCGCTGATTCAGCGGCAGGCTCGATCACCGGCAAGGCGTGGAACTATAACGACGAAGTCGTGTATCCGTTCGGTTACGGTCTTTCCTATACGGATTTCACTGAGACTCTGGACGATGTACAGATCGACGGTGATGATATCACAGTTAAGGTTACTGTCACCAATACGGGCGATGCGGCAGGCAAACATGCAGTACAGATCTACGCGCAGACACCGTATGGCGAATACGAGAAGGAGAATCTGGTGGAGAAGTCCGCTGTTCAGCTTCTTGACTTCGGGAAGACCGGAATGCTTGAGCCCGGCGAGTCCGAACAGCTGACCATTACCTGTGACAGATATCTGCTTGCAAGTTACGATTACATGAATGCGAAGGGCTACATCCTGAGCGAAGGCGATTACTACATCTCCGTTGGAATGGATGCGCACGACGCCCTGAACAATATTCTTGCCGCCAAAGGCGCTGAAGGAATGACCGACCTTGCCGGTAAGACTACAAAGGCAAACAAGGACAACACATTTACCTGGAAAGAGAAACTGGATACAGAGAGCTATCATAATTCCCGTTACACAGGAGCAGAGGTGACGAACCGTTTTGATGACTGTGATATCAATGCATGGATCGAAGGCGCTGTCACATATCTGAGCAGAAATGACTGGGAAGGCACATATCCCACAGAGCCGACGCTGCTTGCGGCTACGGATGAGATGATCACTGTCCTGAACGGCGAATACTACATCAAGGCAGATGATGCCCCGTCAGTCAGCGCGTTTACGCAGGGCGATAACAAGGGCATCCCGCTGGCAGCCCTGATCGGACTTGATTATGATGACCCGATGTGGGAGACATATCTGAACCAGTTTACGATCGATGAGCTCGCTTCTCAGCTCTCCGATACATTTGGAAGCAGTGAGATCCCGACAGTAGGAAAACCTGCTGTTATGGTCGGTGACGGCCCGGACGGCGTTGGCGGCATGGCCGGCATGTTCAATGCGGAACGTTTTGGGGACGGCAGAGACGGAGTCTGCTTCCCGAGTGAGATCGTTCTGGCTTCAACATTTAACAAAGACCTGATGACGCGCAGAGGTGAACTGATGGCAGAAGAGTGCCTGTACATGAACCTTGCGTCTGATTGGATGCCGGGAGGAAACCTTCACAGAACGCCCTTCGGCGGAAGAAGCTTTGAATATTACGCCGAAGATCCGATCATGATCTATCTGTGCTCGATCCCTGAAGTGACAGCAATGGAAGCTAAGGGCGTCCACGCAGGAATGAAGCATATGGTTGGCAATGATCAGGAGATCAACCGTATGGGTATCAGTCTCTTCTTCAATGAGCAGGCTCTTCGTGAAGGAGCCCTCAGGGGATTTGAAGGCGCTATGGCAGTCGGGAAGGCAATGGCAGTGATGCACGGTTTCAACCGTCTGGGTATGGTTTGGTGCTCTGCGAACACCTCCCTTTGCACAGATGTTGCTGTAAACGAATGGGGCTTCATCGGCCAGCAGCAGACAGACGCGGTCGCATCCAACGACGGATATGTAGCTCATTTTGCTTCTTCACTGATGGCAGGCACCGACAACTACTGCCTTGATTTCGCGGGAAACAGCGCTCGCACCGTAGCCGGACAGATCAAGGCGACCGATGACGGCACACTGCTTGGCAAGATGCGTGAAGCGGTCCATGATTATCTGTATATTATTGCTAACAGCGCAGTGATGAACGGATACAGCGTGAACTCGAAGGTCGTTTCCGTTACGCCCTGGTGGAAGCCGGTGATGTACAGCCTGATCGGCGTATTTGCTGTTTTGGAACTGCTTTGCCTGTTTATGATGTTCCGCAGGAAAAAAGACAATCGCGTGATCGTGGAGGAGGCACAGAAATAAATGGAAAAGAAGCGAACGATCGGATCTTATTTTGTAATACTTGCCGGTATTCTGGGAATCTTGTCTCTGGTCCGTTTTCAGATGTGGGCGCCGAAGCACAACGGAAGTGATCTGCTGATCACGGCCGGACTTGTGATCGGCATTCTGGCAGATGTTATTCTGCTGGTGAAGGAGATGGACATTCTTAAGGTCATTGCCACCGCGGCTTATACGATTGCAGCCGTAAGGCTCCTGGCTGACTCGGTAGGCTCCTTTGTGGATGCTTTTCAGGGTATTGTGATGTTTGGTGACGCGACTCAGGTCGGAACCATCGTCAGTATCGCAGCTGTTATGCTGGCTGCTGTACTTGTATCCGTGATCGCAAGTTTTATGAAACAGTCCGCATAATGGACAGAAGAAAGGGTTAACATGATCAGAACGGCTTTTAACACGGACTGGACATGCTGGCGGGCAGATGGATCTGCCCCGCCTTTCCTGGTCCGTATTCCTCACGACGCAATGCTGCTGGATGAGCGTTCCGATACCAGCGCAGGCGGCACCAACACCGGCTGGTATGAGGCAAAGGACTATACGTATGAGAAACGGTTCTTTGTGCCGCGTGAGTGGAAGGAGCAGATAATTCTTTTTGAATTTGAAGGCGTTTATCATAAAGCAGCTGTGTATATCAACGGTGTGAAGGCTGCGTATGAAGAATACGGCTACAACGGTTTTTACATTCCGGCAGGCCGCCTGCTTCGCTTTGGCGAAGAGAACACAGTCCGTGTCGAGGCGGTCAATCATGATCAGCCCAACAGCCGCTGGTATACCGGGACCGGCATTTACCGCCCGGTCTGGCTGCTGCGCTTCCCGAAGAAGCATATAGCTGCCGGAAGCATCCGGATCAGCACCGTGGACTATACTGAGAGGAAAATCCGGATCAGCGCCATACTGTCTGATCCGGCAGCAGGATGTTCATCCGCGGCTCATGAGGACATCTGGCGCGTAAAGGTTGAGATCCTGGACGGGAATCAGGTGATTGCTTCAGAAGAGTCCGCGGCAGGCGCTGCGGTAAAGGATGGCAGGGCGAAGCTGGATATTGTGATGTCAGTGCCCGGGGCACAGCTCTGGAGCGATGAACACCCCAGGCTCTACCGCTGCCGCATGACTTTCGGTGACGATGTACAGACGGAAACGTTCGGTATCCGTCAGGTTGAATGCAGCCCTGAAACAGGCTTCTGTATCAATGGAGAACGCGTGATACTGCGTGGCGCCTGCGTACATCATGATAACGGACTTCTTGGTGCCTGTGCCTATGATTTTGCGGAATACCGGAAGGCAGAACTTTTGAAAAAAGGCGGCTACAACGCTGTGCGCAGCGCTCACAATCCCTGTTCGAAAGCATTCCTTAAGGCCTGTGACGAGATCGGACTGTATGTGATGGACGAGTATGTCGATCATTGGTATATCCACAAGACAAAATATGACTACGCTGACAGCGTTCCGGAGAAGTACAGAAAGGACCTGGCGCGGATGGTAAAGAAAGACTTTAATCATCCGTCAGTCGTTATGTATTCTACCGGAAATGAGGTTACGGAGACAGGGGAAAAGAGAGGCATTGCGCTCTGCGGGAAGATGACCGAAGCACTTCATGAGTTCGACGGGACCCGTCCCGTGACCTGCGGAATCAACATTTTTTTCAACTTCCTGTATTCTCTGGGCTTTGGCGTCTACAGCGACAAGAAGGCTGAGGACGCGATGCGGGACGCAAGGAAAAAGAAGGCGGTCGGAAGCGAATTCTTCAATACGCTTGCCGGAATCGCCGGGGCTGATTTCATGAAGACCGGCGCGACGCTTCCACCGTGTGATTATAAGACAAGAGATGCTTTCGCAAGGATGGATGTTGCCGGATATAACTATGGCATCAAGCGCTACAGACATGACCTGAAGAAATATCCTGACAGGCTGATCGTCGGGAGCGAGACCTTCTGCGCAGACGCCTTCCGTTTCTGGGAAGAGGCAAAGAGGAACCACAGGCTGATCGGAGATTTTGTCTGGGCCGGCATGGATTATCTTGGCGAGACCGGGATCGGTGCCTGGGAGTACAGTGAGTATGCTCCGGATTTCAAACATGGAAACGGCTGGCTGAGCGCCGGATCGGGAAGAATCGATCTGACCGGCAAAGAGCTTGGCGAGATGCAGTATACGAAGGTCGCCTTTGAACAGATCCCGATCGCCATGGCAGTCATCCCCGTCCCGACAGCGAAAGATCCTCATTCGCCTTCCGCATGGAAGATGACGAACGCAATGGAGAGCTGGTCCTGGCACGGATGCACCGGCAGGGAAACGACAGTAGAAGTGTACACCAGGGGCAGCCGGGCAGCATTGTTCCTGAACGGGAAAAAGATCGGAGAGAAGCCGGTGAAAGGAGACTGCCGCGTGACCTTTAAGGCAGTCTACGAGGACGGCGAGCTGATCGCTGTCTCGTATGATGAAAAAGGGCAGGAGATCGCAGAAACCAGCCTGAAGACGGCAGGTGAAGAGACTCGTCTGACGCTTGAACCGGAAAGGACCGAAGTGAACCTTGACGGAGATCTGTGCTACATCCGCATGAAGTATACGGATGAGGCAGGAATTGTAAAGCCTATGCTCCGGGGGCGCATCAGCGTTGATGTGACAAACGGGCAGATCCTCGGAATCGGCAGCGCGAATCCGTACAATCCGGACGGCTTCCTGGGCAATACAACGGATACATACTACGGGGAAGCCATGGTCATCGTCCGGCCGGAGAACCCAGGCGACCTTGAGATCCGGGCAAAGAGCCCCTTCGGGGAGGCCTGCGCCGTAATTAAAGTGACGGAACAGGAGTTATGACAATGAAAAATCAGACAACAGTCTCCGGCAGATGGGAGCAGTTTTCCTGCGCCCACCCCGGAGCGGCTAAACTTCTGTATCAGCTGTTCTATTTCTGGGTCTTCAGCATGGGCGTAACGGTATTCCAGTACCTGGTCTTTACCTTTATGCCCGGCATGCTGGGGATGAAGCTGGCAGCAACGGAATTTATGTGGCCGAAGATTCCTGTCAGGATCCTTGGTTATGAATATAACTGGAATCTGCTGGGATATGAGATCGCCAGAGATGCTGCGGGCAGCGTTGTGATCGGCGGCGGGCTGGGTTATTTTATCAGCTATGAGACAGGCACATTTCTTGCCCAGTGCATCAACTTTCCGCTGCAGCGCAACATTACGTTCAAGAGCCACGGGAATATCAGGAAGCAGATCGCGGGATATCTGGTTGCGTGGATTCTGATCTCGCTCATCTGCAACGCAATTAATGGTTTGTGGATGCCGATTGCGCAGCACTTTTTTTCTCCGGGGGTATATAATATACTTGTAACATTCATAACAGGCGGCGTGTCGATGGTAATCTACTTTTTTGCCTACAAAATCATTTTCCCGGAGGGCGAGAAGGCGAAATGATCTCGGTAGCGGTTGTTGACGATGAGTACACGGAGCGGGAAAACCTTCGAAGGTTTTTTGAGCTTGCGCAGAAAAAAATACAGGAACCAATTACAGCAGAACTGTTCTCCTCAGGGGAACAGTTCCTTTCCATGTCCGGAAACCGGTTCGATCTGATTTGCCTGGATATTGACATGTCCGGAAAAAACGGTATCGAGATCGCACGTGAGATTCGCAGGAATGACCCGGAAGTGATCATCATCTTCATCACCAATCTGGCGCAGATGGCGATCCGCGGCTACGAGGTCCGGGCATTTGACTTTATTCTGAAACCTGTCAACTACAACGCGTTTTACATGAAGATCCGCAGCGCCATATCCATCATCCGCGCAAAGAAAGAAAAATATCTCGTGGTTCCGACAGCGGAGGGAATGGAGCGCTTTTCAACCGGAGAGCTCATTTATGCGGAAGTAAACGGCCACTATCTGTATTTTCATACGATCCGGGGCGTATTCAAACAAAAGGGCTCTATGCGTGAGGTCGAAGAAAAGCTCAATGGGATGAGTTTCAAGCGCTGCAACAACTGCTATCTGGTCAACCTGAAATATGTGGACGGTGTCCGGAAAGATGACCTGC
>CAMIVF010000119.1 GCA_946401715.1 uncultured Clostridia bacterium
TTGAGATCTCCGACAAGCATATCGAGGTGCTGGTGCGCCAGATGCTGAAGAAGGTTGAAGTGGACGATCCGGGTGATTCCCAGCTTCTGAAGGGAACGAAGATCGATTCCCTTGAGTTTGACGAGATCAACAGAAGACTGGAAGCAGAAGGGTTGAAGAGTGCGGAGTGCACCCAGATCCTTCTTGGAATCACAAAGGCATCGCTTGCGACGGAATCCTTCCTGAGCGCGGCTTCCTTCCAGGAGACGACGAAGGTTCTGACCGACGCGGCGATCAAGGGCAAGGTCGATCATCTGGTAGGCCCGATGGAAAATGTTATCATCGGTAAGCTGATTCCGGCCGGAACCGGTATGAAGCGCTACCGCAATGTGCGGATCGATACGACGCTGGCAGATGCAGGTGCGCTTGATCTGAATCTTCCGGAGGACGAGTATTATGACGAGCCCGTTCAGGAGACGGAGGCAGAGCTGTTTTCGTCGGTACAGGAATCAGACAGTATGCTGGACGCGCCGGACGCGGACGAGTGAGAACGCAGTCTGAAATGAATTGCATATGAAATGCATATGAGAAGCCGGGCAGGAAATCCTGCCCGGCTTCTTGATGCGCGGCAAAACGGATCAGGCTGTCGTATCAATATCCAATAAAACGATAAAACCTGTAACGCTTTTTTATTTCTTGCGGAACAATCCGGAAAACGGAAGGTCTTCTGCCAGCTGGTCTGAAGTGCTGTCTTCTGCCAGTTCCGGACTTTGAACGCGCCTTCTCTCGTAGACCTGCGCGCGGTACGCTTCGTCCATTCTGCGCTGTTCCTCTTCGGTGCGGTAGACTCTGGTGCGGTCATCGACTTCATGACTGGTGCCGATGACACGGGTGCGGTCATCTACTGCAGGTCCGGGCGCGGCAGCGCGGACACCGACATCTGCATCCTGCCTGCTTCCGGCAGTGCGCCCGCGTACATCCGCCTCCTGTCTGGCAGCGGCACGTGCGCGTTCATCAGCCTCATAGGGCACATAGCCTGCTCTTGGGCGGCGCAGGGCATACCGCTGTCTGCGATAATGGATCTCCTCCCTTCGGAGCGCCTCTTCCCGCCTGCGCAGTTCTTCTTCCCGCGCATCGAGTTCCTGCTGCTGCTTTTTCTGACGTCGTTCATAAGCCGGACCGGTGATTGCCATTCTCCCGGACCAGCCGATCAGGCGCGTCAGGATGACGCCGAAGAAGATGCCGATGGAGTCGATGAGGACATCGCGTCCGGACGCAGCCCGGCCGGAAACCATGGACTGATGGTACTCATCGCCGCAGGCATAGGCTACGCATATGACACCTGCCAGGAGCATCAGGAAAATTCCTCTCACGCCATAGACATAAAGCGGAAATGAAACCGCGATTGCCAGAAGAAAGTATTCTGTGATATGCGCGCCCTTGCGGACGATTCCGTTGATCTGAACAGCGTGGGACTCGATTTCCCAGTCGTCCCAACCTTTCTGCGCTATGGTATCGACTGCCTGCACCATCTTTTTACTGACGTAGAAGCTGGTAGAGGTAGAAGAATCCGCCGGCTGCGATGAAAAACTGTAGATCATATACATAAGCGCAAGCGCCGGCAGAAATGACAACGGCTTGAACAAAGAACTGATCTTCATGTCTGGTATCCTTTCATAATCTATAATTACAGCAAAAGTCTGCTGCAGATGCTGCCATGTTTCCGTATGACAGTACATGCGAAGTTTACACTGATTGGGCTGCAAAGTCCACCTGATTAAAGAAATCGAAAGAAAAGATTCATTCGGCAGTACATTTCCGGTCACAAAAAGCGCAGGCGGAAAAGATTCCGCCGTTTTCCGGCAGGGAAAGATTCCGCTTGACAGCGCATTTCCTTCTCAATATAATGACAAGGTGCGCGACAACGTCACGCACTCGTTTTATGATGCTTAGACGTCCGAAGCCCCGGCAAAAACATAAGGGTGCGAAAGGACGGCAGCATCTATCAGGAAGCAAAGCAGCCACAGAACCGGGATCGTTAAGATCTACATTAACAGGAGGTGAATATTTCATGCCAACTTTTAACCAGTTAGTCAGAAAGGGCAGACAGACCTCTGTCAAGAAGAGCACTGCTCCGGCGCTTCAGCATGGATTCAATTCCCTGAAGAAGAGAGCGACCAACGACAGCTCTCCGCAGAAGAGAGGCGTCTGCACAGCTGTGAAGACCGCTACCCCGAAGAAGCCGAATTCGGCACTTCGTAAGATTGCCCGTGTACGTCTTTCCAACGGAATCGAAGTTACCAGCTATATTCCGGGTGAAGGCCACAATCTTCAGGAGCACTCCGTCGTCATGATCCGCGGCGGCCGTGTCAAGGACCTTCCGGGTACCAGGTACCACATCATCAGAGGAACGCTTGATACCGCCGGTGTTGCTGACAGACGTCAGGCCCGTTCCAAGTACGGCGCGAAGAGACCCAAGAAGTAATTCAGTTATCCAGGTTTCATAGTTTCACGAATTGATGGTTCCAAAACGAAGGAAAGAAGAGTTTCTTTCCATGGTTCCAAAAGACCGGCATCACCTCATGTGGCTGCAGATGATGGATAGGCCTTGCGGGACACGGACATGAGCAGAATCGTGAGTACCTGTGATCTAATTCTATAATTAAGGAGGGAAGTAACGTGGCACGTAAAGGACATATCCAGAAGAGAGATGTACTTGCTGATCCGAAGTATAACAGCAAGGTTGTCACGAAGCTGATCAACAGCATTATGCTGGACGGCAAGAAGGGCGTAGCGCAGAAGATCGTCTACGGTGCCTTCGACAGAATTGAAAACAAGTCCGGAAAGCCGGCGGTGGAAGTGTTTGAGAGCGCGATGAACAATATCATGCCGGTCCTCGAGGTTAAGGCGAGGAGAGTCGGCGGCGCGACCTACCAGGTTCCGCTGGAAGTCAAGCCGGACAGACGCCAGGCGCTGGCACTGCGCTGGATCACCATGTATTCCAGAGCACGTGGCGAGAAGACCATGGAAGAGCGCCTTGCAGGAGAACTTCTGGACGCATCGAACAACACCGGTTCGTCTGTGAAGAGAAAAGAAGATATGCATAAGATGGCAGAAGCGAACAAGGCATTCGCCCACTATCGTTTCTGATTCTGCCGGATTCTTACGGAGGAAACAAATGACAGGAAGAGAGTATCCGCTTGAGCGTACCAGAAACATTGGTATCATGGCTCACATCGACGCGGGAAAGACTACCTTGACAGAGCGCATCCTGTATTATACCGGTGTGAACTATAAGATTGGCGAGACGTACGAAGGCACTGCCACCATGGACTGGATGGAGCAGGAGCAGGAGCGCGGCATCACAATCACTTCAGCAGCAACCACCTGTCACTGGACCCTTCAGGAGAAGACTCAGCCGAAAGACGGCGCGCTGGAGCACCGGATCAATATCATCGATACGCCGGGTCATGTCGATTTTACAGTTGAAGTTGAGCGGTCGCTGAGAGTTCTGGACGGCGCGGTCGGAGTGTTTGACGCGAAGGGCGGTGTGGAGCCGCAATCCGAGAATGTCTGGCGGCAGGCGGATAAGTACAATGTTCCGAGAATGGCATTTGTCAATAAGATGGATATCCTCGGAGCGAATTTCAAAAACACAGTCAGGGAAATCGGAACCAAGCTCGGCAAGAATGCTGTCGTAGTACAGATTCCGATCGGCAAGGAAGATCATTTCCAGGGAATCATCGATCTGTTTGAGATGAAAGCATACATCTACAACGACAAGACCGGTGAAGACATCAGCGTGACGGAGATTCCGGAGGACATGGCGGAGGAGGCCGAGGCTGCGCGTGCAGAACTGGTGGAAAAGATCTGTGATTTTGACGACGATCTGATGACGGAGTACCTGGAAGGCAATGAGCCTTCTGTAGAGGATATGAAGAAGGTGCTGCGCAAAGCGACGATCGAGAACCTCGGAGTTCCGGTTCTGTGCGGAAGCGCGCATCAGAACAAGGGCATCCAGAAGCTGCTTGACGCGGTGGTGGAATACATGCCTGCCCCGACCGACATTCCCAATGTAAAGGGAACTGATCCGGAGGGCAATGAGGCGGAGTGCCCGTCCAGTGATGATGCACCGTTTGCGGCGCTGGTTTTCAAGATCGTTTCGGATCCGTTTGTCGGAAGGCTGGCATACTTCAGGGTGTATTCCGGAACCTGTGAGTCCGGGTCCTACATTCTGAATGCGACCAAGGACAAGAAGGAACGCATCGGGCGAATCCTTCAGATGCATGCGAACAAGAGAAATGAACTCAAGAAGGTTTACAGCGGTGATATCGCCGCGGCGATCGGCTTCAAGTTCTCGGCAACCGGAGATACGATCTGTGATGAGAGCCATCCGGTGATTCTTGAAAGCATGGAATTCCCGGAACCGGTTATCGAACTGGCGATTGAGCCGAAGACCAAAGCCGGACAGGGAAAACTCGGTGAAGCTCTGGCGAAGCTGGCGGAAGAGGATCCGACCTTCCGCGCGCATACCAACCAGGAAACCGGACAGACGATCATCGCCGGTATGGGCGAGCTGCATCTGGAAATCATCGTAGACAGACTGCTTCGGGAATACAACGTGGAAGCCAATGTCGGCGCGCCGCAGGTCGCGTACAAAGAGACCATCACAAAGGCAAGCGACATCGACTCCAAGTATGCGAGACAGTCGGGCGGCAAGGGCCAGTACGGTCACTGCAAAGTCCGCTTCGAGCCGATGGACGCGAACGGGGAGACTACCTACGAGTTCATCAACTCAACGGTCGGCGGTTCCATTCCGAAGGAATATGTACCGGCGGTCGACGACGGTATCCAGGATGCGATGAAGACCGGAACGCTTGCAGGGTTCCCGGTGGTCGGCATCAGGGCAGACTGCTACGACGGATCGTACCACGAGGTTGACTCCTCCGAGCTGGCGTTCCATATCGCCGGATCGATGGCCTTCAAACAGGCGATGCAGAAGGGTGCTCCTGTCCTGCTCGAGCCGATTATGAAGGTAGAGGTTTCCACGCCGGAAGAGTACATGGGTGACGTCATCGGCGACATCAACTCCAGAAGAGGCCGGATTGAGGGCATGGACGACATCGGAAACGGCAAGATGATCCGCGGATTTGTCCCGCTGAGCGAGATGTTCGGATATGCGACCGACCTTCGGTCCAAGACACAGGGACGCGGCAATTACTCGATGTTCTTTGAGAAGTATGAACCCGTTCCGAAGAACGTACAGGAGAAGCTCCTGAAAGACCTGACAGGCTGAGGTTTTTTTCAGCCAAAATGCACTGAAAACAGTGCTTGCAATTAGGGAGCATTTGAAATATAATCTGATTCAGATGCGCAAAAAAGACAATGTGCCGGAAGGGCCGGTACAGTAATAGGAGGATTTTTATCATGGCAAAACAGCGTTTTGACAGAACCAAGCCGCATGTAAACATCGGAACCATCGGTCATGTTGACCATGGCAAGACTACTCTGACGGCAGCTATCACGAACGTCCTGTCCAAGAGAGTCGAAGGAAACTCCTTCGAGGCTTTCGATCAGATCGATAAGGCTCCGGAAGAGAGAGAGCGTGGAATTACGATCTCTACCGCTCATGTTGAGTATCAGACCGAGAAGAGACACTATGCTCATGTTGACTGCCCCGGCCATGCTGACTATGTCAAGAACATGATCACCGGTGCTGCACAGATGGACGGCGCGATCCTTGTTGTCGCAGCAACTGACGGTGTTATGGCTCAGACGAAGGAGCATATCCTTCTTGCCCGCCAGGTTGGTGTTCCGAAGATCGTTGTTTTCCTGAACAAGTGCGATATGGTTGATGATCCTGAGCTGATCGAGCTGGTTGAGATGGAAGTCTCCGAAGAGCTTGAGAAGGAAGGTTTCGAGGATTCCCCGATTGTCAAGGGCAGCGCTCTGAAGGCTCTTGAGGATCCGGAATGCGAGTGGGCTGACAACATCATGGAGCTCATGGATACCGTTGACGAGTATATCCCGACTCCGGCCCGTGATAAGGATAAGCCGTTCCTGATGCCGGTTGAGGATGTCTTCACGATCTCCGGACGTGGTACCGTTGCGACGGGCCGTGTTGAGAGAGGCCAGCTGAACATGAACGATCCGGTTGAGATCCTTGGCATCAAGCAGGATGTCCAGAAGTCGGTTGTTACCGGTATCGAGATGTTCCACAAGCTCCTTGACTATGCGGAAGCCGGCGACAACATCGGTGCTCTGCTTCGTGGAATCAACAGAACTGATATCGAGCGCGGACAGGTTATCTGCAAGCCGGGTACTGTCACCTGCCATACCAAGTTCACGGCTCAGGTTTACGTCCTGACCAAGGATGAGGGCGGCCGCCATACTCCGTTCTTCAACAACTATCGTCCGCAGTTCTACTTCAGAACCACTGACGTGACCGGCGTTATCTCTCTTCCGGAAGGAACCGAGATGTGCATGCCCGGCGACAACGTTGAGATGACCATTGAGCTGATCCACCCGATCGCTATGGAGCAGGGTCTTACCTTCGCTATCCGTGAGGGCGGCAGAACAGTTGGTTCGGGACGTGTTGTCTCCGTTATTGACTGATCATAAGAGAATAAAGATTCATAAAGGACCGGTGCCAGGCACCGGTCCTTTTTGTGAAATATAGCAAAACCTTTCTTAACAAAATGCAGGGTATGTGGTAATATTTGTTTAAAGGACCTGGGAGATCTCTGCTGGTTGGGGAAGCGGAGATCTGATACGTGATTCACCTGCGGATTTCCATGCGTTCAGGAAACGGCGAGGGATACAGAAAGGAGTGCAGCATGAGCGGTATTCAGTATGTTAAGATTCCGGCAAGATTTGATCCGAATGTGGTTCTGCGTGTGGTGAGCGGCCATTTTGCCACGTCACAGTCGCACATCACAAGATACATGGACGTAGCGGCCATGAAGTCAAGATGCAATGAAGCGAAGGGAGCCGCCAGACTGCTTGCGCAGAGATATGAAGCGACGATCCCGGTAGATTCTATTGTCTGCCTGGATGGAATGGAGGTAGTCGGAACCTATCTCGCTGAAGCGCTCACCAGGGTCGGTGTTATGTCATTTAACGCGCATAAGTCACTCTATGTGCTGAGCCCGGAGTATTCCACGGCCGGCCAGATTATATTCCGCGATAATATCCAGATGGCGATCCGCGATAAGCATATCCTGGTGCTGATGGGATCTGTCACAACCGGTAAGACCCTCGAGACGGCGCTTCGCTGCATCCGCTATTACAGAGGAACGGTAACCGGTGCCTGCGCAGTGTTCTCCGCGGTGGACAAGGTAGATGACATCAGCATTCATGCCATTTTCCATCCAGACGATGTGCATGGCTTTGCTTCTTATTCTCCGAACGAGTGCCCCCTGTGCAGGAGCGGTCAGCCGATTCACGCCATCGTGAACAGCTTCGGCTATTCGGCACTGACCTGACAGACTGAATGAAAAAAAGAAGTTGACAATTCTG
>CAMIVF010000120.1 GCA_946401715.1 uncultured Clostridia bacterium
AGGGCTCGGCTACGCTGAGATGCTCCGGTATCTGGACGGTGAGATCCCATATGAGGAAGCCGTGCGGCTGATCAAGCGGAACACAAGACATTTTGCCAAAAGGCAGCTCACCTGGTTCCGGAGAGAAAAAGAGGTCACCTGGATCGACAGGGATGTTTACGGAGAAGATGACGAAAAGATCCTGGAAGCAATGCTGCAGATTCTGAAGGAGCGCAGGATCCTGCCTTCCGATTCCGGGAGCGATGCAGCAGTTTCTGAAGGAGTACAATGAACCGCCTTTGGCGGAAACGGAGAAGACAACAGATGGACTTCTGTGAGACAGCGGAAAAAGCATACCAGAGTATGGGAATCGATCCCGCTCTGTGGATAATGGGAGAGGAGATCCTTCTCGACCTGAAAGAGAGGTTTGCGCAGATCGATGAAACCTGCGAGATCAACCAGCTGAAGGTACTCTCGGCAATGCAGAAGAACCGGATCAGCGCGGAGCATTTCAACGGGTCGACCGGATACGGCTACAATGATGCCGGGAGGGACGATCTGGAGAGAGTCTACGCGGATGTTTTCCATACGGAGGATGCGCTGGTCCGTGCGCAGATCACCTGCGGCACTCACGCGCTCAGTCTTGCGCTCAGTGCCAATCTGCGTCCGGGCGACGAGATGGTCTCGATCAGCGGAAAGCCATATGATACACTGGAAGAGGTGATCGGTATCCGTCCCTCCAGGGGAAGCCTTGCCGAATACGGGGTTTCCTACCGGCAGGTGGAGCTGACGGAAGACGGAAGCTTTGACTTTGACGCGATCCGGAAGGCGCTCGGTCCAAAGACACGTCTTGCGGCGATTCAGCGTTCCAAGGGATATCTGACCAGACCGTCCCTCTCCGTTGGTGAAATCGCGGAAGCGATCCGGTTTGTCAAGGAACTCAGGCCGGATGTCATCGTCATGGTGGACAACTGCTATGGGGAATTCGTTGACCGCTGTGAGCCTTCGGACTTTGGCGCGGATATGACAGTGGGCTCCTTAATCAAGAATCCGGGCGGCGGTCTTGCCCCGATGGGAGGCTACATCGCAGGAACAAAAGAGTGTGTCAGTAACTGCGCTGTCCGGCTGACATCCCCGGGACTGGGGCGTGAGGTAGGAGCGAGTCTAGGCATCAACCGTTCCCTGTACCAGGGGCTCTTCCTTGCACCGGTGGTGACTGCAGGGGCGCTGAAGGGAGCGATCTTTGCAGCGAATCTGTTTGAGCGGTTCGGATACCGCTGTATTCCTGACGGGAAGCAGAAAAGGCAGGATATCATCCAGGCCATCGAGTTCGGTTCGGCTGAGCGCCTGATCGCATTCTGCGAAGGCATCCAGGCGGCAGCCCCGGTGGATTCCTATGTGGCACCTGAGCCCTGGGCAATGCCGGGCTACGACAGCCAGGTCATCATGGCGGCAGGCGCATTTATCCAGGGGTCCTCCATCGAACTGTCCGCGGACGGGCCGCTGCATGAACCGTACGCAGCCTACTTCCAGGGCGGGCTGACCTTTGCCCATGCGAAGTTCGGCATTTTGAAGGCGGCGCAGAGGCTGTATGAGAAAGGCCTTATTGTTTTCTGATCACAGCATCACAGGATCTGTATGTGGAATATTGTTTTATATGAACCGGAAAAACCAGCTAATACGGGAAATATCGGACGCACCTGTGTTGCAGTAGGCGCAAAGCTGCACCTGATTGAGCCGGTATCCTTCAGCCTGTCCGACCGGCATCTGAAAAGGGCCGGGATGTACCACTGGAGGATGCTCGATGTCGAGCGGTATGCGGACTTTGACGACTTCCTGAGAAGGAATCCGGACGCGGTGCTCTATCCGGTCGAAACCGAAGGCAGGACCTGCTATACGCAGATGCACTACGAAAAGGATGCCTTTCTTCTGTTCGGGAAAGAGAGTACAGGCCTGCCGCCATCGATTCTGGAACGGTATCCCGAAACGAGTGTGCGTATCCCGATGAAGGAGGGCGTCATCTCCATGAATCTGAGTGACTGCGTTTCCATCGTCCTGTTTGAGGCGTTAAGGCAGCACGCTTTTGCAGGGCTGACCTGACATTGACGAGAAGCAGCTTTTGATCCGTGTGATCGCCGGGTGTTGTTCTTCTGAAAAAAATATAGTATAATCCAAACTGCGTGATGTAGTATCAATAACTATGTAAGGTGTTTTTTACATCTGTGTGGTAACGAGGAGGAATCGACATGAACGCATTTGGATTTGTTAAGGACCCGGGGAGCGCACTGACGCATTTTATCGGTTTTTTGATGGCTGCAGCCGGTGCATTTCCGCTGCTGGCAAAGACAGCCAGACGGCAGGATCAGACCGCGATGGTCTGTATGCTGGTCTTTATTCTGAGCATGGTCTTCCTGTATGCAGCCTCTACGGTCTACCATACGTTTGACCTGGGAGAGAAGAAGAACAGGATCCTGCAGCGGATCGATCACAGTGCGATCTCCATACTGATCGCCGGAACCTACACACCGCCCTGCATTCTGGTTTTCAGCCAGCCGGCAGGAAGAAATCTGTGCATCCTGGTCTGGGGCATCGCGATTGCGGGGATCGTGATCAAGCTGTTCTGGATCGGCTGCCCGAAGTGGTTTTCGTCCATTCTCTATATCGGGATGGGGTGGGCCTGCGTGACTGCGCTGCCATGCCTTTTGACGGATCTTCCGAGGGCATGCTTTTACTGGTTTCTTGCAGGAGGGATCCTGTATACGATCGGCGGAATCATCTATGCGCTGAAGCTTCCGCTGTTTAATGCGAAACATAAAAACTTCGGTACCCATGAGATCTTCCATCTGTTTGTGATGGGTGGAAGCCTGTGTCATTATATTGCGATTTATTGCTACATTGCCTGAATCATGAGGAGGGTGACATACATGAAGAAAGTACTTGTAATCGGAGGAGGTCCTTCCGGCCTGATGGCTGCAATCGCCGCCGCGCGCGCCGGTGCACAGACGACAGTGCTTGAGGCAGGTGCAAAGCCCGGCAGAAAGCTTTTGCTGACCGGCAACGGACGCTGCAACCTGACGAACCTGAACGAGCGTATCGCTTCCATGTATGATTCCTCTGATCCGGAATTTGCCCGCGCAATGGTACGGTCTGTTCTCAGCCGGTTCGGCGTACAGGATACGCTGGATTTCTTCCGGCAGGAAGGGCTTCTTACCTGTGTGGAACACCAGACCTATGTCTACCCGGTCACCGGACAGTCCGGCAGCGTTCTGGAGATTCTTCTGCGCACCCTGCAGGCATTGAAGGTGAAAATGAAATACAGTGAGGAGGTCATCGAGATCGAGCGGCGTGATCCTGCTCCGGGAAGTGAAGAGAACACTTGTCTGTGGAATGTGCGCACAAAGACCTGGAACTATGAAGCAGACAGTGTCATCCTTTGCTGCGGTTCAAGGGCGGTTCCGTCCACCGGTTCAAACGGAAGCGGATATGAGCTCTGCCGTATGCTCGGACTTGATGTCACGGACGTTCTTCCGGGTCTGACCGCTGTGTCCTGCAGACTGCCTGCGCCGGAGGCGAGGGCGTATGTGCCCGGTTCCCGGAATAAAAATTCTGCCGCACAGGAAATGAAAAACATGGAAGATCCGTTTTATGCAGCTGCCGGAACGCGCACGCAGGCGGTTGTCAGTGTTCTTTCGGATGGAGAGGTGATCGCACAGGAGAGAGGACAGCTCCAGTTTACCCAGCAGGATCTTTCCGGCATTGTGGTCTTCAATCTGAGCCGGACGGTTGTCCGTGCGCTCCATCAAGGCCATGATGTTACGATCAGTCTGGACCTGCTCCCGGATCATACGGAGGATCAAGTCGATATCCTGATCCAATCGATGCGTGAGAAGTACGACGGGATCAGCGAGGAGAAGATCCTGTGCGGCCTGGTGCCGTCCAGAATGATTCCGGCTGTTCTTGCGCTCTGCGAGCTGACAGGAAACCGTCTTGCGTATATCCTGAAGCATTTCACCCTGAAGGCTTCCAGGCTGAGAGAATTTGACAGCGCCCAGGTCTGTGTAGGCGGTGTCAGAACCACTGAACTGAATCCGGACACACTTGAGTGTGTGTCAGAAGATCTGAAGGGAATCTACCTGGCCGGGGAACTGATCGATATCGATGGTCCCTGCGGCGGTTATAATCTTCAGTGGGCGTGGTCCAGCGGCTATACGGCCGGGCTCCATGCCGCACAGTAAAAGGAAAGGGAGCGTTTTCATTGATCCGACTCACACAGCTGAAACTGAAGCCATGCGCCGGAAATGCCCTTCTTGAAAAAGCCATCCGGAAAGCGCTGCATCTGAACCGGAACGATGTGTTTTCTTATGAGGTGCTCCGCCGTTCGATCGATGCCAGAAAAAAACCGGAGATTTTTGAGATTGATACGGTACTCGTCGATCTGAAGGACGCGCAGGCTGAAAAACGGATTCTCCGTACCGGCCTGAAAAACGTGGAGGCATATCAGCCGGCAGTCTACAGATATGCCCGGATCCAGGAGGAGCACAGCCAGTTTGCAGGCAGCCCGGCAGATCTGCGTGGCATCAGGACCGGTTTTCATGAACCTGAAACAGAATTGACAGACCCGGACAGGCCCCTGATTATCGGGACAGGCCCTGCCGGGCTTTTCTGCGGTCTTCTTCTGGCCCGCGCGGGACGCAGGCCGGTCCTGATAGAGCGGGGGCAGAGGGCGAAGGAACGCAGCCGGAGCGTGCAGCTTTTCTGGGACCGGAACAGGCTGAATCCGGAGTCCAATGTCCAGTTTGGCGAAGGCGGAGCGGGCACATTTTCAGACGGAAAGCTGAATACCGGCGTAAAAGATCCTGACGGCAGAATCCGCTTTATCCTGGAGACGTTTGTCAGCGCCGGCGCCAGCGATGAGATTCTGTATTCGTCCAGGCCGCACGTCGGAACGGACGTGCTCAGGGAGGTCGTCACAAACCTGACGGATGAGATCTGCTTCCGCGGCGGAGAGGTTTTCTTTGAGACCCGTATGGACCGGATGCAGCGCACAAGCCAGGGACTCTGGCAGGTGTCCTGCACCAGCGGCGCCCTGGGAGAATCGCTTTCGTTCTCCACACGTCATCTCGTATTGGCAATCGGTCATTCATCCAGGGATACCTTTGAGATGCTGCGGGATACAGGCATCGAGATGCATCCGAAGGCTTTTGCCGTCGGCATCCGGATCCAGCACCCGCAGGAAATGATCGACCGCGCCATGTACGGGGATTCCCCCGGATATCAGCTTCCGGCTGCCGCCTATAAGCTGACGCACCGTCTTCCCCAGGGCAGGGGCGTCTACTCCTTCTGTATGTGTCCGGGCGGTTTTGTCGTCAACGCTTCCTCCGAAGAAGGCCGTCTTGCCGTCAACGGGATGAGCTTTCATGACCGCGCCTCTTCCTGCGCCAACAGCGCCATCGTCGTGACCGTATCTCCGGAAGAAATTGCCGAAGATCTGCGTATGAGCGGTGAAAATGATCTGCAGCCGGGAGACGGCACCTGGCAGGCAGGTTCCAAAGAGCAGGTGCTGATCGGAATGGAGTTTCAAAGAAGGCTGGAAAAGGCAGCCTATGATGCCGGCGGCGGTGCCATTCCCGCACAGCGGTTCGGGGATTTTTCGGCCGCCGGATCACAGGGAAGCCTCAGGCTTCCGGACTTTGAGCCGCAGATCATGGGAAGATGGAAGATGGCGGATCTGCGCCCTGTCTTCCCGGAACACATTCTGAAGGGAATCGAAGAAGGAATTCTGGCATGGGAGCGTCAGATCAAGGGATTCTCAAGCCCTGATGCTTTGCTGTGTGCCGCTGAGAGCCGCACTTCTTCCCCGGTCCGGATCGAAAGAGGAGAGAACCTTCAGGCCATCGGGCATCCCGGCATGTATCCGTGCGGCGAAGGGGCAGGCTATGCCGGCGGCATCACAAGCGCCGCCGCGGACGGACTGCGCGTCGCGGAGCAGATCCTGAAAAGTTCATGATCATGTATCTGACTGACTGCGTCGTTCTTGAATAATGGGAGCGGATCATGTAGAATGGCAAAGAGAGTACGCGCAGGATCAGCGCATGAAAAAGAATACAAATCACGGAACAAAGATGAGTGACATCCCAAAGCAGGAGCGTCCTTACGAGAAGTGTGAGCACTTTGGCCCGGAATCTCTCACCGATGCCGAACTGCTCGCCGTCCTTCTGCGTTCCGGCGCGGAAGGTGTCAGCGCACTGGAAATGAGCCGGGCCATTCTCAAGTCTCTTGGCAACGGTTCGATCGCCATGCTGCACAATGCCGGTCTTGAGGATCTGCTCTTGATCCGCGGCGTCGGCCGGGTGAAGGCAATCCAGATCCGCTGTATCGCGGAACTGTCCAGAAGGATCGCCCAGGCAAAGATCGGTGCCGAGGATGAACTGGTATATGACAGTCCTGAGGTCATCGGTTCCTACTACATGGAAGAGATGCGTCACGAGAATCAGGAGATTGTCATCGTCCTGTGCCTGAGCAGCAAGGGGAGACTGCTGGGCAAAAAGCTGGTTTCCAGGGGCAGCATCAACGCCGCGATTCTGGATCCGAGGGAGATCTATAAGGAAGCGCTCTCCCGCAGGGCAGCATCCATCATCCTGCTGCACAATCATCCGAGCGGGGATCCGTCTCCGTCGTCAGAGGACATCGAGATTACAAACCGGATTGCACAGGCAGGAGAACTGATCGGGATCCCGCTTCTGGATCACCTGGTCATCGGTGACAGGGCATTCGTCAGCATGCGTCAGTCACATATTCTGTGAGAGGATGAATTTACAGTAAGGGGTAAAACAGCATACATGTTTTTTTCGAATATTATCGGGGTGGATCTGGGCACGGATACCCTGAAGCTGCGTGACAAGAGCGGCGAACAGTTCATGGAAAGCCGCAACATGATCGCGCGGCGGGGGAAAAAGATCCTCGCGATCGGGAATGACGCGTACGCCATGTACGAGAAGAATCCGGTCTCTGTCCAGGTTGTGCGTCCCATGACGGGCGGTGTGATCGCATCCGCCCCGGATATGGAAAGTGTACTCACGTACACGCTTCGCAAGTTTACAACTTTTTCGCAGAAGAGTGCGGGAATCTGCATCGCGGTGCCCTCCCAGGTAACCCCTGTGGAACAGCGCGCTTTTTATAATGTCTGCAATACGTCTCTCAGCCCCGGAAGGGTCCATCTGGTCGATAAGGGAATCGCGGATGCTGTCTCCATCGGACTGCCTGTCCTTGGCCCGGAAGGACATATGATCGTGAACATCGGCGCGGATACGACCGAGATTTCGGTCATCTCCGACGGAAAGGTCATCATCGGCAGGACGCTGAAAGAAGGCGGCTTCACGCTCGATGATGATATTGTCACGATGGTGAGGCGCAAGTTCAACATCAACATCGGGCACCGGTCTGCGGAACAGCTGAAGAACAATCTTGCCT
>CAMIVF010000121.1 GCA_946401715.1 uncultured Clostridia bacterium
GGAAAGGTTTGTCCGAGCGCTATGATCCGGTGACGGATGAGGCGAAGGAGCGCATGGAAAGTGAGCTGAACATCATTCACTCCATGGGTTTCGTTGATTATTTCCTGATCGTGTGGGACTATGTGCGGTATGCCAGAAGCCGGAAGATTGCGGTCGGCCCGGGAAGAGGCTCCGCCGCAGGAAGCATTGTTTCCTACGCACTGGGCATCACGCAGCTCGACCCGATCCGGTACAGCCTGCTGTTTGAGCGCTTCCTGAATCCGGAGCGCGTCTCCATGCCCGATATTGATATCGACTTCGAGCCGGAGCGCCGGTCGGAAGTATTCAACTATGTCGTGCGAAAGTACGGCAAGGAGAATGTCGCCCAGATCATCACCTTCGGCACGCTTCAGCCGCGCGGTGTGGTCCGCGATGTCGGGAGAGTGATGGACCTTCCCTACGCATTGTGTGACTCGATCGCGAAGATGATTCCGCAGCGCAATCCGATCAATCCTGCAGTCAGCATGACCATCGATATCGCGCTTCAGGTCAGCCAGGAGCTGCGGGAAATGGCGGCAGGAGACGAGAAGATCAAGACGCTGATCGAGATGGCACGGAAGCTGGAAGGCCTTCCGCGCAACGTCGGCACACACGCTGCCGGTGTTGTGATCTGCCAGGAAGCGGTGGACGATTTCGTTCCTCTGGCACTGACGTCCGAAGGCAATCTTGTGACCCAGTTTACGAAGGATACCGTCGAGCATCTCGGCCTTCTGAAAATGGACTTCCTGGGACTCAGGAACCTGACGGTCATCAAGGAAGCGGTGAAAATGATCTCCCTGCGGGAGAAGGAGCGGTGCGCGCTGTACGGCAGGGGAAGTGAGATCTGGGAGCAAAGTCCGAAGGATGAGAACGGCGACCTTGATATCGACCGTGTCAGGACGGACGACAGGAAGGTGTTTGAATATATCTCCACGGGAAGGTGCGAGGGAATCTTCCAGCTGGAGTCCGCCGGCATGAAGAGTTTCATGAAGGAGCTCAAGCCCGGAAACCTGGAGGATGTCATCGCCGGAATCGCGCTGTACCGTCCGGGTCCCATGAGCTTTATTCCCATGTACATCCGCGGCAAGGAGAATGCTTCCTCCATCCGTTACGACACGCCGCTGATCGAACCGATCCTGAAGACCACCTACGGGTGTATCGTATACCAGGAGCAGGTGATGCAGATCGTCCGTGATCTGGGCGGATATTCCTACGGCAGGAGCGACCTGGTGCGCAGGGCCATGTCCAAGAAGAAGGCGGACGTCATGGCGAAGGAGCGGAAGAATTTCGTCGAGGGCAATCCGGAAGAAGGTGTGCCTGGCTGCGTATCCCGCGGCATCGATCAGGCAACTGCGAACAAGATCTTTGACAATATGATGAGCTTCGCGGAGTACGCATTTAACAAGGCACACTCCACCTCATACGCTGTTGTGACCTACCAGACCGCATGGCTGAAATACCATTATCCGGTTGAGTTCATGGCTGCTCTGATGACGTCGGTGATTGACAGCCCGCAGAAGGTGGCAGAGTACATCATATCAAGCCGGAGCATGGGCATCGGGATTCTTCCGCCGGACGTCAATGAAAGCGTGGAAGGGTTTTCCGTGACGGGCGGCCTGGGCGCGGACGCAAGCCGGAGAACCGGATCCGGTCAGGAAGCCGGATCCAGTCGGGCAGCCGGATCCGGTCAGGGCGTGGAACCTGCGGCAGGTGCCGGAGCGGGAGGCAGAATACCGGATTCAGAGAAAGCTTCCATCCGCTATGCGCTGGGGGCGATCAAGAGTGTCGGCCATCCGGTGATCAGTGCGATCCTGGAAAACCGGGAGAAGGAAGGACGGTTCCCGGACCTGAATGCATTTGCCCGAAGAGTATCTGCCGAGGTCAACAAAAAAGCCGCGGAGAACTTTATCAAGGCAGGCGCATTTGACAGTCTGGGCGCAAACCGCCGCCAGATGATGCTGATGTACGAGCAGATCTGGGAGTCAGCCGCGCGAGAGAGGAAGGTGCAGATTACTGGACAGATGTCTCTGTTTGACTACTTCGGCTCAGGCGCGGGGACGCCGGATCCCGGTGTGGCGATGCCCGAAGTTGCGGAGTTTGAAAAAGAACAGCTGCTGGCATATGAAAAAGAGGTGCTTGGCATCTACGCGAGCGGGCATCCGCTGGAGCAGTATGAAGCGCTCTGGAGAAAGAATATCACAGCCCTTTCGAGCGATTTCGCGGTCGATGATGAAACCGGCCAGGCCGACCGGCTGACGGATCAGTCAGTGGTGCGGATCGGCGGAATCGTGGAAAATGTCACGTCGAAGTACACAAAGACCGGCAAGCCGATGGCATTTCTGCAGGTAGAGGATCTGGTGGGAAGCGTGGAGGTTCTGGTTTTCCCGCGCGTCTTCGAGCAGTATCGTGCCTGCTGTGTCAAGGACGCAAGGATTTTTGTATCGGGGAAGGTGTCCCTGGAGGAAAACAAAGACGCGAAGCTGCTGGCGGACAGGCTGTGCTCCTTTGCTGATGTGCCCCGTGATCTGTGGCTGCGGTTTCCTGCCGTAGAAGCGTACCATGCCGGGGAGAAGCAGATGATCGACATTCTGCAGCAGGGGCAGCAGGTGCAGGCAGACACTGTTCTGGCAGGAGCCAATGGGTCGGCCGGCGTGCCGGTGCCGGGAGCTGCCTATGCCGATGACATGGGAGAAACAAAGGATACGGCCGCAGGTTCTGCGCCTCCGGCCGGAAAAATCATGATATATGTTGAGAATCCCCGCTCCGTCAAAGAATTGAACTTTCGGAGAAAAATGTATCTGCCGTCTTCGATGATCAGCGCGCTGGAAGAGGCTTTCGGCAAGGAAAATGTGTCGCTTGCGCCGGGCCGTGCGCCGGTGTGAAAGGACAGCTTCCGGAATGCCCGGTGTCATGCCAGCTGGAACTTGTAGCCGACACCCCATACCGTTTCGATGGCCCACAGGTCGGAGATGAGTTTGCGGCGCAGGCGCTTGATATGGACATCGATGGTTCGGGAGTCAACGACATAATGATAGCCCCAGATGTGCGTGAGCAGGTGCTCGCGCGTCAGGACTCTGCCCGGCTGGGAGGCCAGACAGTATAAAAGCTCAATCTCTTTCGGGGGCATGGATATTTTTTCTCCGCGGAATGTAACGGTGTACCGGTTCAGGTCAACCGTCAGATCCGGGTATGCAACTGTTCCGGGGAGTTCGGGTTCTGTCGGCTCGCTGCTGTGTGTGGTTCTTCGCAGCACGGCCAGTACACGGGCGGCCAGTTCCCGCTGGTCAAAAGGCTTGCTCAGATAGTCGTCTGCGCCGGCTTCCAGCCATTGAACCTTGGCAGGAATGTCTGATGCGCTGCCGACGATGATGACCGGGATATGTGTTTTTTCCTGGAATTTTCTGAGTGAACTGTCTGCGTCAGAACCGTCAGGCGCCGGATCCATGATAACCAGGTCCGGATACCAGGACCGGATCGGATAGGTGAAATCGGATAGTTTCGGGATAGTGGCTACAATGCAGTGCTTTTTTCTAAGGGTATTCGAGATCTCTTCTGTCAGTTCAGGATTAATTCCTGCAAGCAGGATCCTATGATTTTCTGTCATTCCCGGGATTCCCTCCTTATGCTGATGTCTGTACTGATCCTGATACTGCCATTATAACACCTTGCAGGCAGATTTGAACATGTTGTACATGCATGCCTGTAGTTTTTTTATAACGTGTATAAGTGTACAAATTCAACATAAAAGGACAAAAGATAAAGAGGAAATATATGACTGACGAAGTGATCCAATATATAAGAGTCGTTCTGCAGGAGAAGAGTTTTTCCAAAGCAGCGAAGAAGCTGTCGATCTCACAGCCTGCGATCTCTCTGCAGATCAGGAATGTGGAGAAGGAGTTAAAAATCACGATTTTTGACAGGAAGACCCGTCCGCTGAGCCTGACGCAGGAGGGGAAGGTGCTCCTGGATTACCTGAACCGGCGGGATCTTCTGGAGAAGGACTTTAAAGAGAAGCTGAGATCTTTGAGCAGCCTGGAAGGCGGGATGCTCCGGATCGGCGGAACAAGCGCATTTAACATAGCGTATGTCCCGAACATGGTATCCAAGTATTCCAGGCGCTATCCGGGTATCGACATCCATGTCATGGAAGGGACGCCGGAACGGCTCAGGCGGGAACTTCTGGACGGAAATCTGGATCTGTTTATCTCGTCTCCGACCGACATGCAGGGCGGCCTCCACTTTGAACCGCTGACAGAGACGAAGATCTACTACTGCCTTCCGCCGGAAGCAAAGCTGACGCCTCAGCTGCAGCGCATGGAGATTCCATTTGACAGGCTTGACGCGCCGGGGGACGATCCGGAAGTAACCCTTCCGATGTTTCGCAGCCTGGCGGATATCAACGGCTGGGATCTGTCGGAGGGACTGCCGATCATCCGGCTTTCCCCGGAACGCAACCTTGGACAGATGCTGGATATCCTGATGAAGAGGGATCATGTGACAGGCAGGTTTCCGGTCATGACAGACCAGGCGGTGACAGCCTATATCATGACGATGAAGGGTGCCGGGACCTGTCTGATGAGTGGAATTGACATTCGCAATTTCCCGCTGAAGGAACGCCCGCACTGCTTCATGCTGAGCAACCGGATCTGCCGGCGCATGATGTATCTGGTCTGGAAGGAAGGAGCCGTGCTGCCTCCGGCGGCGCAGGCCTGTGTGGATCTCTTCATGGAAAGTGTCCGCAACGGAGAGTTCTGACTGTCTTTTATTCAAGCTGACAACGTGGTAAGATAAGGCTGTGAAAACGCGGAGAGTGCAGTCCGGAAAGAATATGCGCCGCAAACCGTAACGGCCTATGGAGAATGACTTCAGAGACAGGCATTAGGAAGGACAGGAAATGAAACTGATCGAAACACTGCGTGAAGGGGATCATGTCGGAGACGTATATCTGTGCAAGACACGTCAGCAGGCAACCTCGAAGGCAGGAAAGGAGTATGAGAATGTAACGCTCCAGGACAGCAGCGGGACCATCGACTGCAAGATCTGGGAGCCCAACTCTACCGGGATCGAGGAATTCGCTCCGTATGACTATATTTATGTCGTCGGAGAAGTGACCACATTCCAGAACAATCTGCAGCTGAACATCAAGCGCGTCCGGATCGCGAGGCCCGGCGAATACCGCCCGGAGGACTATCTTCCGGTCAGCGAACATGACATGCCTTCGATGTATCAGGAACTGAAGACGATTCTTCAGAGCGTGAAGAATCAGTGGCTCAGAGCGCTGATTGACAGATATTTTGACGACCCCGTGTTCGAGGAAGCATTCTGCAGGCACTCGGCGGCAAAGACAATCCATCACAGCTTTGTCGGCGGACTGTGCGAGCATACCCTGAGCGTCGTGAAGATGTGCGAGTTCTACTGCGGCCTGTATCCCTATCTGAATCATGACCTTCTGATTACGGCTGCCGCCTTCCATGACGTAGGAAAGCTGAAGGAGATTTCCAATTTCCCTGCCAATGACTATACGGACGACGGACAGCTGCTTGGCCATATCGTGATGGGGAGCGAGCTGATCGGTTCGGCTGCCAGAAGGATCCCGGGATTCCCGCACCGTCTCTTGAGCGAACTGCAGCACTGCATCCTGGCCCATCACGGCGAATATGAATACGGCAGCCCGAAGAAGCCGGCGCTGGCCGAAGCCATGGCGCTGAACCTGGCGGACAATGCGGACGCGAAGCTCGAGACCATGAAGGAAATCCTGTCCGCGGCAAAGTACAGAGGGTCGGATGAGTGGCTTGGATTCAACCGGCTGCTGGATTCCAACCTGCGCAAGACAGGGGAATGGTAAAGAGATAAAGAAAAAACAGGGAGAGATTTGTGAAGAAGAATGACCTGTTGGAAATCATAATAGAAGACATGTCCTCGGAAGGACTTGGGATCGGCCATGCCGCAGGCATGGCCGTCTTTGTCAAGGATGCCGTGATCGGTGACAGGGTAAGGGCGAAGGTGGTGAAGGTCAAAAAGACCTGCGTCTATGCCCGGCTGGAGGAAATCCTTTCCCCCGGAGCGGACCGTGTCCCGCCGGTGTGCGCTGCCGCGCGCCGCTGCGGGGGCTGCCAGATTCAGGAGATGAGCTATCCGGCACAGCTTCGTATGAAAGAACGCAAGGTCCGCGAGAACCTCGCCCGGATCGGCGGCCTGACCCTGCCGGATGAGATCTTTTGTCCGATCATTGGCATGAAGGATCCCTGGCATTACAGAAACAAAGCCCAGTTCCCGGTCGGAGAGGACAGGGACGGGAATATCATCGCAGGCTTCTATGCGGGACGGACACATACCATTATCGACAATCATCGATGTGAAATAGGGATCGATGAAAACCAATCCGTCCTGGAAGCAGTGATATCCTGGATGCAGGAATACGGCGTGCGTCCGTACCGGGAAACAGACGGGAGCGGTGTGATCCGGCATGTCTGTACCCGTGCCGGATTTTCTACAGGGGACCTGATGGTCGTGATCGTCGCATCGTCCGACAAACTGAAGGAAGAACAGGCGCTGGTGTCCCGGATCCGGGAGGCCGTAAAGGTCAGGAGCATCGTCCTGAATACCAACCGGGCGCAGACGAATGTCATCCTTGGCAAAAAGAGCCGTGTCCTGTACGGCACGGACTATATTGAAGACCGGATCGGGCCGCTGACGTACCGCATTTCCGCCGGCTCATTCTACCAGGTCAATCCGGAACAGACACAGGTACTGTACGGCATTGCGCTGGAATACGCAGACCTGACGGGGCAGGAAACCGTATGGGATCTGTACTGCGGGACCGGAACGATTTCCCTGTTCCTCGCGCAGCGCGCCGGGCGCGTGTTCGGGATCGAGATTGTCGAAGAGGCGGTCAGGAAAGCACGGGAAAACGCAAAGCTGAATCATATCGACAACTGTGAATTTATTGCAGGCAAGGCTGAGGACCTGGCCGGAGATCTTCCGGACGCTGATGTGATCGTAGTTGATCCGCCGCGGAAGGGACTCGACCGTACACTCATCGAAACGATACTGCGCGTCAGACCGGAGCGGATTGTCTATGTCAGCTGCGACAGCGCGACCCTCGCACGCGATCTTGCGCTGTTTGACAAGGGCGGGTACGCGGTCCGGAAAGTACAGCCCGTGGACCAGTTCTGCCACACCGTGCACGTCGAGACCGTCTGTCTGCTAACACATTCTTGAAGCCAGATGGAACTGTAGTTACCAGATTCACACCGATTGCGCCTTATGATACTCCGGACGCAGTAGAAAATCTCTGCAATGCCTATGAACAGGCCATCGCAAATGAGAAGATTGATTCACTGATTCTTATTCCGACGTTTATCTGCAATTTTCCCCTTGTATTGCGCCGTTGTTAATATGTGTTGCTTGCGGCAACGGACCGGCCCAC
>CAMIVF010000122.1 GCA_946401715.1 uncultured Clostridia bacterium
CAGGAGGTGACCCGCGCGGTCGAACAGTGCGTGCAGTTCTATCAGGAGGACATTGCGGCGAAGATCACAGAGTATCTGGAGAAGAACTGATCATCCTGACTGAAACCGGAATAACCGAACAGGAAAGCGGCCTGTACGCTTTCGGAACGAGAAGCAGGCAATGCGTGTTTCACGATAGACAGATAAACAAAAACCCGAACAAGGAGGATAAACATGGAATTCGAAAAAATGCAGCAGATCATTGCTGACGTATTGAGTGTTGATCTGGACGAGATTACGCCGGAGACCACCTTCAAGGATGACCTTGGCGCGGACAGCCTGGACGTATTCCAGATCATCATGGGCGTCGAGGAAGAATTTAACATTGAGATCCCGACCGAAGAAGCAGAGAAGATTGTTACGGTCGGAGATGCTGTTGAGGCGATCAGGAATGCACTCAGCTGAACCGGAGAAAAAGCGCAGGGCGGCTTCGGCAGACGGCGGAGGGGCTTCCGGAGCGCATGAGACAGAGGAAAAACTGAAGGAACTGGAGCAGGTCATCGGAGTATCCTTCCACAACAAGGAGCTTCTGCGCCAGGCGCTCAGCCACAGTTCATATGCCAATGAACACAGAGCGCAGGACGTACACAACAACGAGCGGCTTGAGTTCCTGGGGGACGCTGTCCTTGAACTGGTGAGCTCCAAGTTTTTATATCTCACGTATCCTGAGCAGCCGGAGGGCGACCTGACGAAGCTTCGCGCGAGTATCGTCTGTGAACCGACGCTTGCTTTGTGCGCGAGACAGTTCCATCTTCCGGATTATCTTCTCCTCGGAAAAGGCGAGGAGCGGACCGGCGGAAGAAGAAGGAATTCGATTGTTTCGGATGCGCTGGAAGCGCTCATCGGCGCGATCTTCCTCGACAGCGGGATCGGGCAGGCGGAGCGCTTCATTCAGAGATTTGTCCTGAATGATATCGAGCATAAGAAGCTGTTCTATGACAGCAAGACGATCCTGCAGGAAGTGGTCCAGCGGGAGTATCCGGACCAGGAACTGGTTTACCGGCTCATTAAAGAGGAAGGCCCGGACCATGACAAGCATTTTGAGACGGCTGTCATGATCGGCGAGAAAATGCTCGGAACCGGACGTGGAAGCACCAAGAAGGGTGCGGAGATGGAAGCGGCCTACAAGGCGCTGATTCAGCTGAAGAAAGAGTAACGATTCATGTATCTGAAGAGTCTGGAACTGCAGGGCTTCAAATCCTTTACGAACAAAACCGTACTGCAGTTTCACAATGGAATTACAGGTGTGGTAGGCCCGAACGGATCGGGCAAGTCCAACGTATCAGACGCCATCCGGTGGGTTCTGGGCGAGCAGTCTGCCAAGCAGCTGCGCGGCGGATCCATGCAGGATGTCATTTTTGCCGGCACGATGCAGCGCCGGCCGATGAGTTATGCCTATGTCGCGATCACACTCGACAACGCGGATCATGCGCTTCCGATCGATTATGAAGAAGTGACGGTTGCCAGACGTCTGTACCGGTCGGGTGAGTCGGAATACATGATCAATGGAACTGCGGTCCGGATGAGAGATGTCCAGGAGCTGTTCTTCGACACCGGTATCGGCAAGGAGGGGTATTCCCTGATCGGGCAGGGCCAGGTGGAGAAGATCCTGAACGGTAAGCCGGATGAGCGCAGGGAGCTGTTTGATGAAGCAGCCGGCATCGTGAAGTATAAGCACCGCAAGATGGCTGCCGTGAAGAAGCTTGACAACGAGCAGGCGAACCTTGTGCGTGTCAACGACATCCTCAGTGAGCTCGAGCGCCAGGTAGGCCCTTTGAAACAGCAGAGTGAGACAGCGAAGATCTACCTTGCAAGGCGCGATGAGATGAAGCTCGTCGATGTCAATCTGTATCTGATTGAAAATGACCGCTTTGAAGAGAACCTGAAAAATGCGCAGGTGAAGCTGGACGGCGCCAGGCAGGAGCAGGAGAAGGTCAGCGAGGACCTGCAGGGCGCGAAGGGGCGCTATGAGGAACTCGACGAGGAGATCCGCGGAATTGACAGCGCGATGTTCACGGCGAATGAAGCGCTGTCCGGTGTCCGGATCCAGCGCCAGGAGCACGCGGGCGGAATCGACCTTGCCGAGGACAGAATCCGTTCTCTCGCCGCAGGCGATGAGGAGCTGAAGCTGCGCGCGGAGCGCCTGAAGACGGAGACGGCCCAGAGAACCGGGCAGATCCAGACTTCAAAGGAGCGGAAGGCTGCGCTGGAAAAGGAAATCGAAGAATGCGCGAAGGAAAATGAGAAAGCGCAGGATGCGGTTCGGGAGCTGAATGAGAAGATTGCAGGCGTCAATGCGCGCATTGACTCAGGCAAGGAGCAGATCATCAGGATCCTGAATGAGCGTACCGATATCCAGACCGGCCGGCAGAGAGCTTCCACGATGATCGAGCAGATCGCGCTCAGGGAAGCAGAGCTGAACAGCCGCGAGCTCACCTTAAGGAGTGAGGAGCGTTCGCAGGATCAGAGCAAGGGAGCGCTTGGAGAACAGAAGCAGGGTGTCCTGAAGGAGGCTGAGTCGCTTCAGGAAAGAAGTGAACGCCTGTCAGAAGAACTGGACCGCGTCCACAGAGACTTCATGGAAGGCTCTGACGCCCTTGCAAAGCTGCGAGAGGACTATCAGAGAGAGTCCTCCCGTTTTGATACGCTGCGCGCGATCACGGAACGCTATGAAGGATACGGCGGCTCGATCCGCCGCGTGATGGAGCAGAAGGACCGCGTCCCGGGCATTCTCGGCGTCGTGGCGGACCTGATCCAGACTTCAAAGAAGTATGAGCTTGCCGTCGAGACCGCGCTGGGCGGAAGCATCCAGAATATTGTCACCACGGATGAGAATACCGCAAAGAAGATGATTGCCTTTCTGAAGGAAAATCGTTTCGGGCGGGCCACCTTCCTGCCTCTGACTGCCATGAAGAGCAGCAGGGGGCTGAAGGAGACCAGTGTCCTGGACGAGACAGGCGTCATCGGCCTTGCTTCGGATATTGTCACGTACGAGGACAGGTTCGGCGACCTGGTCAAGCACCTGCTTGGCCGCACGGTTGTCGTGGAAAATATCGACCGCGCCGTAGAGATCGCGAGACGATACCATTACAGCCTGAGGCTGGTCACGCTGGACGGGGAACTGCTCAGCCCCGGCGGATCCATGACCGGCGGTGCATTTAAGAACAACAGCAACCTCCTGGGCAGAAGACGCGAGATCGACGACGCGAAGAAGAAGCTCGCGCGCATGAAGAAACAGCTCGATGAGCTGACCGCGCGGGTGGAGGAGGACCATACCAGGAGAAACCGTCTCAGAGACGAGATTGCTGCCGTGTCCGGCCTGATCCAGAAAAATGAATTCGATCTGTCTTCGCTTGACCAGAAGATGCAGGATCTGTCCGGCCGCATGCAGGAGACCAGAACAGCGCGTGACCAGATCACCGCGGAGCGGGAGAGAATCGCAGCCGACCGCAGGAAGCTGGAAGGCGAGAAGTCTCAGAGCGGCGAGGAACTGGAGAAGAGCTCAGAACAGGAGCAGGAGGAAAAAGACCGGATCGGAACACTGCAGACACAGCTGGAAGAGCTCACCAGGGAGCTGTCCCGGGAAGAGGAAAACCTGTCTAAGCTCCGTGTGAAGTCCGCAGGCCTGACCCAGGAAATGAATTTCATTTCCCAGAACCTGAACCGTCTGCAGGAAGAGATTGAGGCGAGAGAGCGTGAATCGGAAGAGATCCGGGCTCGGATCGAGAGCAGCGGTGTGGAGCGCGAAGAGAATCAGCGCAGGATCGGAGAACTGAGAGAAAAGATCGCGCAGACGAAGCAGAAGGAAGAAGAGCTTGGTGCGCAGCTTATCTCTCTGAATGAGCAGAAGGAAGAGAAGCTGACGCAGCGCAATACCTTCTTTGACAGACGCGAAGAGCTGTCAGCCGAGATTTCCCGTCTGGACAAGGAGATCTTCCGTCTGGAGGAGCAGCTGAAGAAGCTTGAGGAGAGCCGTGAGAAGAGCACGGAATACCTGTGGGAGGAATATGACCTGACCCCGGTCCAGTGCAGGGAGCTCCGCATGGAAGATCCAGGTTCCGTCACGTCACTGAAAAAACGACTGGTTGACCTGCGCCGTGAGATCAAGTCTCTGGGCAATGTCAACGTCGGGGCGATCGAGCAGTACAAAGAGGTCTCCGAGCGCTATGAGTTTCTGTCCGCGCAGCATGAAGACCTCGTGAAGAGCGCGGACGATCTGCGCAGGATCATTGAGCAGCTGGACGAGAATATGCGCGCCACGTTCCATGACCAGTTTGAGCGGATCCGCCAGGAGTTTGACCAGACCTTCCGCGAACTGTTCGGAGGCGGCAAGGGAACGCTGGAGCTCGTGGAGGGAGAAGACATCCTGGAGGCAGGCATCCGCGTCATCGCGCAGCCGCCCGGAAAGAAGCTCCAGAACATGCTGCAGCTGTCCGGCGGAGAGAAGAGTCTGACGGCGATTGCGCTGTTGTTCGCGATCCAGAACCTGAAGCCTTCGCCGTTCTGCCTGCTCGACGAGATCGAGTCAGCGCTGGACGAGGCGAATGTAGACCGTTTTGCGAAGTATCTGCACAAGCTGACGAACCATACGCAGTTCATCCTCATCACACACAGAAGAGGTTCGATGTCCTCGTGCGATCGTCTCTACGGCATCACCATGCAGGAGAAGGGCGTATCTGCACTTGTGTCCGTGGACCTGGTGGAAAGCGACCTGACATAACCGCGTCAGATCAGGCATTTGTTTACGAAGGAGCACAGAATGGAAGAAGAGAAGAAAGAGAAAAAAGGCTTTTTCCGGCGTCTGAAAGACGGCCTCAGCAAGACGAGGAGCAGTATCATATCCGGATTCGACAATGTCTTTACCGCGTACTCCGAGATTGACGACGACTTCTACGAAGAGATCGAGGAGATCCTGATCATCGGTGATGTCGGCATCAAGGCGACGACGAACATCATCGAAGACCTGAAGGAGAAGGTGAACGACCAGCGAATCAGGGATCCGCAGAAGTGCAGAGAGCTGCTCATGGAGTCCATCAGGAACGAAATGAGCGTGGGCGATGCGGACTATGAGTTCGAGAACAGAAAGAGTGTCGTTCTGGTTGTCGGCGTCAATGGCGTCGGCAAGACCACCAGCATCGGCAAGCTGGCCGGGCTTCTGAAAGACCAGGGCAAGACTGTCATCCTTGCGGCGGCGGATACCTTCCGCGCGGCGGCGGGTGAGCAGCTGACGGAGTGGGCAAACCGCGCCGGCGTCCCGATTATTTCCGGACAGGAAGGATCCGATCCCGGATCCATCGTGTATGACGCGATCGCGTCCGCGAAGTCGAAAGACGCGGATGTCCTGATCATTGACACCGCAGGACGTCTTCACAATAAGAAGAACCTGATGAATGAGCTCGGAAAGATCAACCGGATCATTGACCGGGAATATCCGGAGGCGTTCCGTGAGACGCTGGTAGTCCTGGACGGTACGACCGGGCAGAACGCGCTGTCGCAGGCGAGAGAATTCCAGGCAGTGACGCCGGTCTCCGGGATCATCCTTACGAAGCTGGACGGAACCGCCAAGGGCGGAATCGCCGCAGCGATCCATTCGGAGCTCGGCATTCCGGTCAAGTACATCGGTGTCGGCGAGACCATCGAAGATCTGCAGAAATTCGACGCGGATGCATTTGTAAAAGCACTGTTTGATACCGGCGAAGAGTCATGAGAAATAAAGGACAGATGATGAGAGAAATGCTTACGCTGGAGGCATTTGAAGAGGCCTCTGAAATCGTAAAAAAGGTCACTGCGAACACGAAGCTGATCCCCAGCGGCTACTTCAGCGCTCAGTCCGGCAACAAGGTATTCCTGAAGCCGGAGAACATGCAGGTAACCGGCGCTTACAAGATCAGAGGCGCCTATTATAAGATCAGTACCATGACGGAGGAAGACCGCCGGAAAGGGCTGATCACCGCCTCTGCAGGCAACCATGCCCAGGGCGTCGCGTACGCCGCAAGCCAGTACGGATGCAAGGCCATCATCGTGATGCCGACCACGACGCCTCTGATTAAGGTAAACCGCACCAGAGGCTACGGCGCGGAGGTCATCCTGAAAGGCGACGTCTACGACGAGTCCTGCGAGTATGCCCTTCAGCTGGCAAAGGAAAAGGGCTATACCTTTGTCCATCCCTTCGATGATCCCACTGTCGCGACGGGACAGGGAACCATCATGATGGAGATCTTCCAGGACCTTCCCCTGGTGGAATACGTTCTGGTGCCGGTAGGCGGAGGCGGCCTGGCGACCGGCGTCTCCACCCTTGCAAAGCACCTGAATCCCGGCATCAAGGTCATTGCGGCAGAGCCTGCAGGCGCAGCCTGCCTGAGCGCATCGCTTGAAGCAGGAAAGCCGGTCACGCTCGATACGGTCAGCACGATCGCAGACGGCACCGCCGTGAAGACACCCGGCGGGAAGATCTTCCCCTATCTGCAGCAGAACATCGACGAAGTCATTACCGTGAGCGACGACGAACTGATCGTTGCATTCCTGGACATGGTCGAGAACCATAAGATGATCGTCGAGAACTCAGGCCTGCTGACCGTAGCGGCACTGAAGCACCTGAAGGTGAAGGATAAGAGAGTCGCCTGTGTCCTGTCCGGCGGAAACATGGACGTGATCACGATGGCATCGGTTGTCCAGCACGGCCTGATCCAGCGCGACCGCATCTTTACCTTCTCCGTCATGCTGCCGGACAAGCCGGGTGAACTCGTACGCGTCGCCAGCATCATTGCCGAAAACCAGGGCAATGTCATCCGCCTTGACCACAACCAGTTTGTCAGCACCGACAGAAACGCTGCGGTGAAGCTGACGATCACGCTGGAAGCCTTCGGCACCGAGCACAAGCAGAAGATTCTGGACGCGATCCGGAAAGCGGGATATACGATGGCGCTGGAGGAAGCGGTCCTTTGACGGACTTCTGTTTCTTCTCGCCGGAACCAAAAAAGGTATGAAACACCGCCGGTCATTTACGCCGGAGGGCAGCCACGCAAACAATAGGGAGACGACCGAGTTTTGCGAATTGCTGCCAGCGCGGAGGCGACCACGCATCTATAGGAGCCGGGAGCGCTGGCGATGCAACTGAAGCAAAATGAGGGTAGGCGACCGTGTTTGAGGACTGCCCTCCGGCGTATGACCGGTGAATTCAGCTTTTCCCGTCAAGAAAAAGTACTTGACACAGAGCAGGGCTTCGTGTATCTTAGGCAAGTATGGAAAAAATAGTGGAACAGACGCTCCTGTACGACTTCTACGGAGAGCTTCTGACAGAGCATCAGAAAGAAGTCTATGAGGACGTGGTCCTGGGTGATCTTGGATACAGTGAGGCAGCCCAGGAATACGGCGTTTCCAGGCAGG
>CAMIVF010000123.1 GCA_946401715.1 uncultured Clostridia bacterium
CCGAGGAGCGCGGGAGTTGCGAAGCAACGGAGCGATCCGTACATCATAGTTGGGGACAAAAGCTACTTTTGACCCCAACATCATTATTTTTCATTTTCAGAGCTTTCCGGGCAGTTCTATCACAAATTCGATGACCTGGCCCGGGAGAAACCTCACCTGCGCGCTTCCTCCGCCCTGCTGCGCGATCGCGCGCACGACAGCGAGGCCGATCCCGGATCCTCCGGTGTTCCGGCTCCTGGAGGAGTCCGGGCGGTAGAAACGGTCAAACAGCTGATCCGGATCTACCTCCGGCAGCTGATCACAGTCATTCCGGAAGGTGAGATGCACCATCTTCCGCTCTGCGCGAAGTTCTATGGAAAGAAATCCGTTCTCCTTCCCGTACTTCACCGCATTGTCCAGCATCAGTTCCAGCAGCTGCTGGTACTGATCCTTCGGAAAATGCATCCGCACGCCTGCTTCGATCCGGGGTTGTATGCTGATGCCGCGAAGAGAAGCACTCTCGGCAAAGACGCCGATCGTATCTTCCAGAACCTGTGACGCGTCAAACGTGGTCGACGTAAATGCAGAAGTACCCGACTCATCCATCTTTGCCAGCGTCAGCATCTGCTTTGTCAGGTCAGACATCCGAAGCGCCTGCGCGCGGATGTTGTCGAGCCACTTTGTCTTGCCCCCATGCAGCTCCTGCACGTCCACGTTTGAGACGATCACTGCCAGGGGTGTCTTGAGCTCATGTCCCGCATTGGTGATAAACAGGCGCTGTTTTTCCATGTTCGCTGCAATCGGGGCGATCGCCTTCTTCGAAAGAAAGACAACCAAAACCAGGATCAGGAGCCACAGCAGCACGCCCAGCAGAGTTGTAATCAGTCCGATGCGGAGCATCGACGCTGCTTCCTGGCTGATATCCAGAAATGCATAGAAAACAGATCCGTCCATCCCGCGGGAGGCATGATACAGATATCCATCCACAAAGCCGCTTTTTTCCTGCGAACGGACAGCAGATTCTACATCAGGCAATGGCGGCGGAACATTCGCAGGAGGCGTCCGGGAAGGTTCCGTCTCCGTCTCACCTGTCACCTCCGGTGCAAACGCCACGTCCGCTTTGTTGATCAGGGCAATCATCTGGTCAGACTCCAGGTCGGAAGCATGTGTCAGATCACTGAATGTAACCGCGCCGGCAGCATCCACACGTGCCGTGAAGTAGGCTCCAACCCCCCGGCCCCGGTCTTCAAGGATCTTTTCGGGCTCCCTCATGCCGCCCGCTCCGGTGTCCGGTTTCGCTCTCAGATCCTGCTCCACGATCTGATTCAGTCTGGAACGGCTCTCATTCCTGGCCACCACATAATTGATGAGATTGACGGAAGCAAGAAAGACAACCAGCAGGAGGGTTACCACCAGCATGGTCGTCATAATAAACTTTCTCTTCAGTTCCTTTACCATGGCATCGTCCTTCCTGCATGGATGTCCGCATCCCGCCCGCTGTCATTCCCAGGACAATGAATACCCGATGTTTCTCCGGGATACAATCTCAACGCACGAACCCAGCTCCGCAAGACGTTTCCGAAGGCCGCTGACATATACTCTGACAGAATTCGCATCCGCTTCCGAATCATATCCCCAGGCACTGACAATCAGGCTGTCCGCACTCTGATAGACCCCGGGATTTTTCATCAGCGCTTCCATCAGCTGGCATTCCCGGTTCTGCAGTTCCACCGATTTCCCGCCGCAGCCAAGCGTCGCGTCTGACAGATTCAGGCGAAGATCCCCTGCTTCCAGCCGCTCCGGCATGAAGCTGTCTCTTCTGCGCAGCATGGCCCGGACTCTCGCCAGCAGTTCTTCCATGACAAATGGCTTCGGCAGATAGTCATCCGCCCCGAGATCCAGTCCCTCAATCCGGTCTGACACCTCCGCCTTCGCGGTCAGCAGAAGAACCGGCGTCCGGTTTCCTTCCGCACGCAGCCTTCTGAGTACGGTCAGCCCGTCCATCCGCGGCATCATGATATCCAGTATAATTCCGTCATACTCCTCACTTCTCGCGTATTCCAGGGCGTCCTGCCCATTGTCGACAGTCTCCACCATGTACTTGTGAAATGTCAGAATATCGGTGACAGCCTCTGCCAAAGCAGGTTCATCTTCTGCGTATAATAGTCTCATCCTTTCCTCTTCTTTCCGCTTTTACGATGGATTCCGGGGTTGCCTTCCCGGATCAGACAGCCTTCCTCAGCAATGGAATCAATACGCCTCCAACCGCATTCCCTGCAGTCATGACCAGCAGGTACAGAACAGCCGTGCCGCTCCAGGCCTTCCCAACCGTAAAATAATACATATTGGCCACACAATGCTCAAACCCACACAGGACAAAGACGGTTACGCCAAAGAAAATCGCAAGGTACTTTCCGGTCTCGTGCGGAATACTCTTATACCCTTCCACTGCGATATAGATCATGATGTCGCAGAAGATGGCCAGAATAAACGCACTGAGCAGCCCCTGCCCAAGCTTTGTCTGAGAGATGCCGGCTGCCTTTTCTGTCAGCTGAGGCGCCAGCCTGGTCTGCAGCTCAAGAAAGGCTGTGAGCAAAGAACCGGTCAGGTTGCCCAGCCAGATCAGTGGAAGTTTCATCGCGTAGGATCTGTCCTGATCAAATACATAGCATACTCTTCCGGTGAACAGGCTGAATCCGAACACACAGACCGAAAACAGGCCGACGGAAAAGAAGATGGCTCCTGCCAGTTTGGAATCACACAGCAAAAATACCGTTCCGCCGATGGAAATACTGATGCCTGCAAGAATGCCGCTGATGACTGTTTTCATATCCCCTCCATAGTCCTCACTGATACATTCGCATTTTCCGGAAGATCTGTCAACAGGAACGGAGCTGGTCAGACAGCGCGCATCACAGGCGCACTCCGTCCTTAATCACTGCTTTTACGCGAAGATCCTCCTGATCCAGCAGCACGCAGTCTGCGTGTTTTCCCACTTCAATGGTTCCATACTGATCCAGGATCCCGATTACGCGCGCCGGATTGTATGTCGCGCACCGCAGCGCCTTCTCCAGCGGAATACCCATCTGTCTGACAGCAGTCTGCAGGCACCGGGTCAGGCTGCAGACAGCGCCTGCCAGCGTCTCTGTGCCCGCCAGGGTAGCCCTGGTTCCGTGAACCTCGACCGCCTGCCCGCCCAGTATCATGGTTCCGTCCCCCATGCCGCAGGCACGCAGGGAATCACTGATCAGAATGATCCGCTCCTCCCCGAGCATGTCGAAGGCAGCCCGCACCACAGCCGGATGCACATGGTTGCCGTCACAGATCAGCTCCGCCATCACCTGGTCCGAATCTCTGACTGCCCCGACAACGCCGGGCGAGCGGTGGGACATGGGAGGCATCGCGTTGAATAGATGGACCGCGTGACAGGCCCCTGCCTCAAACGCCGCCATGGCCGTCTCATAATCCGCGTTTGTATGGGCAAGCGACACCCTGACCCGGTCCTTCACCGATGCAATATATTGCCGGAAGTTGGGATTCTCCTCCGGCGCCAGGCCTATGATCTTAACCAGCCCGCGCGATGCTTCCAGAAACGATTCGCAGACAGACACATCACACGGTATGATGTAGTCTTCATTCTGCGCGCCCTTCTTCACACGGCTGATAAATGGGCCCTCCATATTGCTGCCGACCAGGTCCGCTTCCTGCGGGTCATGCTTTCCCTCCGCATAATCCGCAGCGCAGCGAAGCACACTTTTCAGCGTCTCCACAGGCAGCGTGAGCGTTGCCGGGCAGATCGCTGTCACGCCCTGCGACGCCTCATAGCGCGCCAGCGTCCCGACAGCTTCCGCGGTTCCGTCACAGATATCTTCCCCCATGCATCCATGAAAGTGAATATCAATCAGCCCCGGGACGACATAGCACCCCGAGGCATCGATCATTTCTTCATCATTGTTTTTATCTTCTGCTGACGGTTTTGAGACGCAGTCTGCCGCTGGGCCGTTTTCTCTTTCCTCATCAGACAATCCCAGAAAGCGGCCGTTTCTGACAGTTATGCTCTTCTTCTCAAATCTGAAATCCTGTGTGTATACGCTGCCGTGAATAATCTTCATGTATGCTGGTTCCTCACATCTTTGCTGTTCCGGTATTTCTTCGGCGAACAGCCGATATAAGCGCTCCGTATCATCGCCCAGTGCGCTCTGACTGCGCTGTTACAGCACATCACAAGCCAAGAAACTGCTCATAGATTTCACACACCTGCACGGCTTCACTGCGCGACGGCATCTCGCAGAAGATCCGGAGGAGGGGTTCTGTCCCGGAGAAGCGGGCGATCACCCAGCCGCCGTTTTTGAAATAGGTCTTTACGCCATCCAGGTACGACACCCGCTCTGTCTCATATGGCAGTTCAGGAAGCGCCTTCTGTGTGAACAGGAGATCCTGCATGTGTTCCTTCTTCTCCTCGGTAAACCGGTAATCCCTTTCCTCCATGTAGATGCTCCCGCACTCTGATTCGATTTCCCGGTAGATCTCAGAAATGTTTCTCCCGGTCACCGCGATCATCTCGATCAGCAGCATGGCGGCATAGATCCCATCTTTCCCGTTGATATGTCCTCTGACCGTCAGGCCGCCGGAGGATTCTCCGCCGATCAGCGCATGGACCTCGCTCATCTTCGCCGATATGAACTTGAAGCCGACCGGCACTTCATAGCACTGTTCCCCGAATCTGGCGGCTACTTTATCCAGCATGTGCGTCGTCGCGACATTGCGGACGACCGCTCCGCGCAGTCCCTTATACCGAACCATATAGTAATACAGAAGCACCAGGACATCATTCGCGTGCAGATAGCGGCCGGTATCATCAATCACGCCCAGCCTGTCGGCATCGCCGTCCGTAGCGATTCCGATATTGAACCCATAATCGATCACGCGGGTGATCAGCTGCCGGAGCGAGCTGGCACTCGGCGCAGGCATTTTTCCGCCAAACAGTGTGTCATGGCTGTCGTGGATCGTCTCCACATCACAGCGTGAAGTCAGAAGAAGTGTCTTCAAAGGCAGGGATGAAACGCCGTACATCGGATCCAGGGCAACCCGCAGTCCCGCATGCTTGATTGCTTCCATGTCAATCTTTTCGATGATATCATCAAGATATTCATTCAGCGGATAGATCTCTTCGATCAGCCCTGCAGCCACAGCCTGCTCATAGTCAATCGTGTGGATATCCTCCGGCCTGATGGTCTCCCCGATGCGCTCAATCTCATCCGTCACTTCCCTGGAGGCGTCGCGTCCGCCTTCCGTGAAGACCTTGATGCCATTATAGACAGCCGGGTTATGGCTGGCTGTGACCATCATCCCGTAGGGCAGCTCATGCTTCATGACATAGAACATAATCAGAGGCGTCGGTGACGACCGGTTCACCAGTTTTGCGTGGATTCCCTCCGCGGCAAAGACTTCTCCGCACCAGCGCATGGCTTCCTTGGACAGGAATCTCATGTCATAGCCCAGGATGATGCCCTGCTGCGTCTTTCCCTCGGCCTTCATCTTCATGCACAGTGCTTTGGTCAGAAGCTGGATATTGCTCCTGGTAAACTCATCCCCGATTACTGCTCGCCAACCGCCTGTTCCGAATTTTATCATGATGGTTCTCCTCTGATCCTCCAATTGCCTATGAAAAGATCACCTCCACCCGAGTGATTCACCACCGCGCAGAAAGTCCCGGCTCCCACCTCTGCCTCGTGATCCAGGCACCGTTGGTAAAGTCCGGAAATGCGACCGGCATGCCTCCTGTGCTGATACTGTATTCAGAAAGTGGCGTAACCGCCATCATGGCGGCGGAGTCATAGACGTCGATGGGGGTATTCCTTCTTTCCCTTACCGCGTCGAAAAACGCCTTGAAGACAAGCCAGTCCATGCCGTCATGGCTGCCCCTGACGCCTGCTTTCTGATAGATTTTCCAGACCGGATGGTCATACTGTTCATAGTAGGCGGACGCATTGTCCCAATTCTTCTTCCATTCGAATTCGTCCGCGTTGTCCTTGCCATCCATAAAGATGCTGTGATTGTCATCCATGTACATCGCCTTCGTCCCCTGAACGTGGAACGCGCGGGTGTAAAATCTCGGCAGCGTCGTATCCAGTGTGATCGCGATGGTCTCGCCGTGAGCGCATGTGATGATCGTATTCACGACATCTCCCTGGGCAAAATGCAGGTCTGCCGCATCCGGAAATGTGTCTTTTCTGCTCAACATGTATTCACGCAGCCCTGCTGCTTTCGACGCGACGGACACAAGGGATATCATCCTGTTCCCATGGCCGATATCCAGTACATTGCAGATCGGTCCAAGCTCATGGGTCGGATAGTTCTCGCAGTTCCGGTTCAGATAATTGCGGAAGCGGTAGTGCCTTCTCTCGCGTCCGGTTGAGACCTCTTCCCGCAGGTCATGCCTGTAACCGCCTTCACAGTGAATGACCTGGCCGAACAGGCCCTGGCGGACCATGTTCAGGACCATCAGTTCATCCCGTCCGTAGCAGCAGTTTTCCATCATCATGCAGGGAACTTTGGTTTCCTCATATACATGGACCAGCTTCCAGCAGTCGTCCAGAGAGTAGGAGCCGCCGACCTCGAAGCCCGCGTATTTCCCGGCTTTCATAGCCTCACACGCAATCGGTATATGCGTCTCCCACGCTGCCGTAATCATCACTGCGTCGATCTCGGGCATTTCCAGGATCTTCCTGTAATCATCCGTCAGCAGCGGTGCTTTCTGCCCTGCGCCGGTGATAAGGTTTGCGGCATCCTCTCTTCTGTCCTCATACATATCGCAGACTGCCGCCACGCACACCTTCTGCGGGAGGATCACCTGCTCAAGAAGTGATATACCGCGGTTGCCAAGTCCTATTAAACCAATCCTGATTTCTCTGCTCATAGCTCTCTCCCTGCTTGAATCTTTTCTCAATCAGGAACACCGCCGGTATTCCGGCTCTGTCGGCCTGTCCTGTCATTCTTCCTTATCCTTTGATGCCGGTCAGCGCGATGCCTTCGATGAACTGCCGCTGGAAAACCGCGAACAGAACCAGCAGCGGAATGATTGCCATCATGGCGCCTGCCATCATTTCCGGGAAGTTCGTCTGATACTGTCCCTGCATGTACGCAAGGCCCGCCGTCAGTGTCATTTTATCCTGCGACGTATTGACGATCAGCGGCCACATCAGGTCATTCCACGCAAACCGGAGGGTCAGGATCCCGAGCGAGACCAGTCCCGGCTTGGCCAGCGGCAGCATGATCCGCCAGTATGTCGTGAAGGGGGTGCACCCGTCCAAAGCTGCAGCGTCCTCCAGGTCAGACGGCAGCGACAGGAAAAACTGCCGCAGGAGAAATGTCCCGAACGCGCTGAACAGATTGGGGATAAACAGTGCCGGGATCGTATTCAGAAGGCCCAGTTTCTGGAT
>CAMIVF010000124.1 GCA_946401715.1 uncultured Clostridia bacterium
CCCATGATGAAGACAGAAATCAACGCGTACAAGGTGTGCTCAACGCCGAAGGTAAGAAGGCCTGCGAATACGATGATCCCGTCAATGATCTGGATCAGGCGGCCGATGCTGACGCTGCGGATTTGATGATGCAAAGATTCTCCCAGCAAGTCAGAGCCGCCTGATGTGGCGTGGGCTGTGAGAAGAAGTCCGGAGCCGATACCCATCAGGATGCTTCCGTAGATGGAAACAAGCAGCAGATCGTCTGCAATCAGAGTTCTTTCCGGAAGGAAATATAACTCTGCAGTCAGCAGCAGCCAGACAAATCCGGTACGCAGGATCTGTGTTATTCCCAGCTGCTTCATTCCATACAGAAAGACAGGAATATTAAATACAAGGCTGCCCAGCCACAGAGGAAAGTCATGGCCGAAACAGCGCATGGAGACAGAGCGGGTGATGATGGAAAGACCTGACACTCCGCCTGTTACCAGCCCTGCAGGATCATAGATATACTTTGTGGCAACAGCAGTGAGGGTCGCACCCGCGATCAATAATGGCAGTTCTTTCAGGAATCTTTTTGTATCGAATCTGGTTTTCATATTGTCTGTTATTCCATCGATTGCCTGTTATCTGGAGCATACTTCATCGCCATTGTAAAACAATATGCTTAATGGCAATGAAAAAACCGCGCGGTTGACAGGGATTTCAGTTCTTCCCTAAACCATGCGGTTTCTTTGTTTTCTGGAGCATACGGGATTCGAACCCGTGACCTTTTGAATGCCATTCAAACGCGCTCCCAACTGCGCTAATGCCCCAAAGCAATGCTAAGTATAGCAGAGAAGAGGGAAACTTGCAAGAATTCTTTTTCTCGGCTATACTTGATTGCGTAACTTGTATGTACAATTTGGCCAAAAGCGCTGTGCTTCCACTGGATCCACAGCGTTTTGTCTCAGACATGAAAGCAATCGGCAGCAGACACAGACATGAAAGCATTCAGAGGAGAAGGGGAAAATGGATAAGACGAACAATATGATCCGGGTGAGTGTGTGCGGCCAGACAAAGGAGTTCCCATCCGGTACGACCTTTGCTGAAATTGCCGGCAGCTGGGAAGGTGTCGACGGACACAAGGTTCTGCTGGTCAAGGAGGGAGAGGATAAACTGCATGAGATGGGCCGGAAGGCGAAGAAAGACTGCAGCCTTTCCTTTCTGACGATTGCGGATAAAGAGGGACGGGACACTTATAAGAGAAGCCTGTGCCTTATGATGATCAAGGCCTTCGACAATGTGCTGGGCAGAGATGGTGTCCATGTGTGGATCCGGTTTACTGTATCAGGTGGTTTGTTCTGCACCCTGGACTGTGATCATGCAACCCTTTCTCAGGAGTTGCTGGATCAGGTTAAGAAAGAAATGGAGCAACTGAGAGACCGCGCGCTTCCGTTCAGCAAGAAGAGTGTACGTACGGAGGATGCGATCCGTCTGTTTAAAAAGAATCAGATGACAGACAAGGCCAGGCTCTTCCACTACAGGATCAGTTCACGTACCAATATCTACAGTCTGGAAGACTACACGGATTATTATTATGGATACATGGTGCCGGATACTTCCTATCTGAAGCTGTTTGATCTGAAGCTGTATAAGTCCGGATTTGTTCTGATGCTTCCCACTTCTGAAAAACCGGAAGAACTGCCTCCCTTCGAGCCTGTAGAAAAACTGTTCGAGGTGCAGAATGCTTCCAGGCTCTGGAGCAGGAAGCTTGGGATTCATACAGTTGGTGATCTGAATGATATCGTTTCTTTCGGGAAGATAACGGATCTGGTGCTGATGCAGGAGGCGCTGCAGGAGAAAAGGATTGCGGACATTGCCGAGGAAATCGAACAAAGAGGCACTGTGAAGATCGTTTTCATTGCCGGTCCGTCTTCTTCCGGCAAAACGACTTTCAGCCACAGACTGTCCATCCAGCTGTCCTGCTATGGCCTGATACCGCATCCGATTGCCATGGACAATTATTTCAAAAACAGGGAGCTGTCTCCGAAAAACCCGGATGGCACTTACAATTTTGAGTGCCTGGAAGCTCTGGATGTGGAGCAGTTCAACAAGGACATGACTGATCTGCTGGCAGGAAAGACGGTTCAGATGCCCACCTACAATTTCCTTTCCGGTGAGCGTGAATACAAGGGAAACACGCTTCAGATCTCAGACAGGGACGTGCTGGTGATCGAAGGGATTCACGGACTCAACGAGGCTTTCTCCTACAGTATTCCGCCGGAGAATAAGTACAAGATCTATATTTCTGCCCTGACGCAGCTGAACATTGATGAGCACAACAGGATCCCGACAACTGACGGAAGGCTTTTGCGCCGGATTATAAGGGATCAGAGGACCAGAGGGTACGACGCGCAGAATACGATCGCGATCTGGAAGAGTGTGAGAAGAGGCGAGGAGCAGTATATATTCCCGTTCCAGGAGAGTGCGGATGTGATGTTCAATTCAGCCCTGTTCTACGAACTGGCTGTGCTGAAGACATATGCCCTGCCTCTCCTTCATGCGGTTCCCAAGGGCAGTAAGGAGTGGGTTGAAGCCAAGCGCCTGCTGAAGTTCCTTGACTACTTCCTGCCGATTCCTGCGGATGAGATTCCGAAGAATTCGCTGCTGCGTGAATTCATCGGCGGCGGCTGCTTCGATGTGTAACAGCCTGACCGGTGTTGAAAACACGCACTCTCTGAAAGGATTGCCGTACCGGGAGGAAGCGGTTGCTCTTCGTCTGACTGTGTGTTAGAGTATGCGCGTAAGCGGGACAGACGGCCGCTGCCGGACAGACGAAAGGGTCCGGGAGAGGAAAGTCCGGGCTTCACAGGGCAGGATGCCGGATAACGTCCGGCGGAGGTGACTCCAGGGACAGTGCAACAGAAATGTACCGCCATGACCGGTGATGCGCTCCGTGCGTACTTACCGGCAGGGTAAGGGTGGAAGGGCAGTGTAAGAGACTACCGCCCGCCTGGTGACAGGCGGGGCATATGTAAACCCCATTCGAAGCAAGACCGCAGAGAGACATATGGCGGCCCGTCAGTCTCAGGTAGGTCGCTTGAGCTGTCTGGCAACAGGCAGCCTGGATAGATGGCCGTCCGCGACATAACCCGGCTTATCGTCCCACTTATACCGACAGAAGCATCCGTATCCGCTGTGCGTTTTGACGCAGAGCGGGTACGGATTTTCTGTGTCTGCAAAATTCATTTTTTCTTCACAATTACTTATATGGATTGGTCAAGAATGCAAAAAGTCTTGATGGTATCATGCAAATAGATAAAGCGGATCTGTCTCGCCTGACCAGAGGATGACCGGAGGAATGGCGAAAGACAGGCTGCTGAGCGGAAGAGAAAAGAATGTGCGGCATCAAGGCTCCGTAATCGGCTGTACCGATGACGTCCCATGCCCGGGAGAGAGGGAGCGGCTTATGAAAAAGCTGAGAAAAAGAATTGGATTACTGACAGCATGTGTACTTGTTCTGGGCATGACAGGTGAACCCCTTCAGGCTGCTGTTTATGATGCGACAGGAATGTCAGGACAGCCTGCTATGGAGGAAGAGGAAGTTTACCTGCTTCCGGGCGATTCCGTGGCGAACACGGAACTGGAGATGGAAGGCGAGCCGGTAGATCCCGGGGTGCTGGATGACGGCTATACGTCCGGCTGGACAAACCGCAGCGGCAGGGTGTATGAGATCACGGTCATGTCGGATGGAGCCGGCGGGGATCCGATGTATGAAGAAGACTTTGCTTACGATGAAGAGCCTGAGCCGGTCTATGATGAAGAGGGAAACCCTGTTTACGATGAGGAGGGCAATCCGGTTTATTCCGATGGGGCGGAAGAGCCCGACTATGAAGAGCCTGAGGCGGCATATACCTGGTATGATCTGACACCTGTCGGCGGAACGGTGGAGGTTTTCGGCGGAACTTTGACGGATCCTTCGGACTTTTCCTATGAGCTTCCGGAAGAAGCTGTCTACACCTACACAGACGCGGCAGGCAATCCCGGCCAGATCTCTGCCTGGGAGATTGATGCAGCAGCTTATTATGAGGATACACAGGCAGAACTGACGGCTGATGATCCGGAGGAAGGCCGGCAGTTTTCGAAGTGGACGGTCTATACAGTCGAAGGGACTGCGCTGAACCTGGTTACAGACGAGATGCTGCAGTCTGATCCGCAGCTTATCCCCGGACTGACGCCTGACATGCTGTACGCGAATCCTTTGAACTATACCATAACCGGGACGAAAACCCGCATTCTGTTCATGCCTGTCTATACGGTTTCTGATTCGCCGGAAGCGGAGAATATGGAAGACATTCCGGAAGAAGACGCGATGCAGGACGTTACGGTGGAGGAAGGCCTGGAAGAAGATCCGGAAGAGGATGACTTCGTGGAAGATGTGCCGGTTGAAGTGATGCCTGAGGGCGGCTCTGGATCCGGCTATCAGGTTGATCCTGAAACGGGTTATACCATTGATCCTGCAACCGGCTATCTGATTGATCCTGCAACCGGTTATCCGATGGAACCGGGAACCGGCTATCTGATTGACCGCGCGACCGGCAACCGGATTGACCCTGCAACAGGGCAGGTTGTTGCTTCTTCACAGGATCAGGCAGCGCAGATGAATCCGGAAGAAGAGGTCTCCATCCTGAATAATGCGCAGGAAGGCGCGTTTGATATCGTATCTTCGGACGAGTACGGAACCGATGGCACAGGGGAAGCCCAGCCGCAGGAAGTGCCGCAGGAGGCACAGCAGCAGGAGGTGCCGCAGGAGGCACAGCCGCAGGAAGCACAGCAGCAGGAACAGGGAGGTGCTTTGCTGAATGCACAGGAAGCGGGTGAGGAGAATCCGGTGTCAGAACCGGCACCGGTACCGGCTCCCGAACCGGCACCGGAACCTGTACAGGAACCTGCGCCGGCAGAGCATACACTTACCCTGACCGATGCCAGCACTGATCCGGAGGGACTGAACAAAGCGGTACAGGGAACGGAGATTACGGTAAGGGCAGCCGGCAAGGAAGCAGACGGACTGGAATTCACCGGATGGTCTGTGGAAGGTCTGACGCTCGACGATGACCAGCTGTTCCAGCCGGAACTGCATATTACCATGCCGGACACGGACGTAAGCCTTACCGCACAGTATCAGGAGAAGACGGAGACTGTTACGGTATTGCATGCAGCCTTTGAGGATATCGAAGCTTCTGACAATGGCGACGGATCGGTCAGCACCGAGGTAAAGGACGGGACGACGGTTACAGTCATCGCAGATCCGGCCCCGGAGGGATATCAGTTCCAGGAATGGAAGGTGACAGCACAGAGTGCCGCTTCTACGTCCAGCACGACAGAACCGGTCATGGACGTTACGGTGAACGGATCTGACGTGACACTTGAGCCGGTTTATACCGTGCAGGAAGCACCGAAGCCGCAGCTGACGCTTACCGTGAATAACGGAAGCGCAGACGCAGCCGGACCCTATCTGCAGGGACAGGAGGTTCCGATTACAGCGGCTGCTCCTGAGGAAGGCATGCGTTTTACGAACTGGACCATTGACCAGGCAGGGAACGGCAGCATTGTGGATGCTTCCTCCGCTTCGACCGTCTTTGTCATGGGAGACGCGAACGCATCTGTGACTGCAAATTATGAGCCGTTTACCTATCAGCTGACAGTGAATTCCGGATCAGGCGGAGGCACATATAGCTATGGCGAAGAGGTGGTGATCTCAGCGAATTCGCCCAAGAAGGGGTATTATTTCGACGGCTGGACCATTACAGGCGGAAGTGGAGAGATCGCTGATGACACCTCGGCTGAAACGACCTTTACCATGGATGATTCTGATGCGGTCGTAACCGCAAACTATGAACTGATTCCGTATGAGCTGACCGTAAAGAACGGATCCGGCTCCGGATCATTTACCAAGGGAACGGTTACGGAGATTGCACCGAACTTCCCGGCATCAGGCAAGGAGTTTGATCACTGGGAGAAAACCAGCGGAAAGATTAAGCTCTACGGAGCGAATAGTTACTATACGACGGTCAAGATGAAGGCAAGTGACGCGACGGTTACTGCAGTCTATAAGGATGGCCCGAATCCGAATAACAACACCATCACAGGCCTGGAGAACGGGGCGGAGTATCTGAAGAGCACGACTCTGACATTTACGGCAAACGGAGCAGGAATGGACAACAACAATCCGAATCCGGGCGATTACAGGTACAGGCCTGCCGGGTATCAGATTGGCAGCGTAGGCGGTTCCTGGACTGCTTCCCCGTATACAACCTCCATGGCGATCAATGCAGTCGGTGATTATACGCTGACCGTCAGTTATGCGAAGGATATCTACGATGGCAGCAGCTGGAACGCAGACGGAACGAGTGTAACGAAGTCTGTCACCTTCCATGTGGTGACTGCACTGTCCGTACAGACAGGCGACAGCAGTCCGCTGATTCCGCTCGCGATCGCAGGCGGCGCTGCGCTTCTGGTCATTATCATTCTGGTGATTGTACTTCTGAGAAGGCGGAAGAGGTGAGGACGAAACAATCCGTCGTCCATATTGGGCGGATGAATCCTATGATGAAGGAATCAGATTCTGCCGCCGGTCTTCCATGAGCGGAAAGCACAGGGAGCCGGAAGCGTCAAAAAAGCAGAGCACGAATAGAAAAGATATCACTCAGTTTTACAAAGATCCTCCCGGATAAAAAGTGATCCGGGAGGATTTTTATATGTACAACTCAGTCGGTCGCTGTGTGCCACTGGTACGCAGCGCCCCGGCTGAGTGCAGCCTCCGGCAGAACCTGTTACAGGCAGAACCGGTACAGGATCTCTGCGACACCGGCATGATTGTTGTCATGCTCCGTGATATAATCGGCCTTTGCCTTCAGTGTTTCATCCGCGTTTTTCATCGCACAGCCGATGCCTGCTTCAATAATCATCGGCAGATCGTTCTCCGCGTCTCCGGCACTGATGGTATGGTCGATCGGGATGTTGTTCTGCCCGGCGATAAAACGAAGCGAGGAGCCTTTGTTGACGCCGGGATAGACGATCTCTAAAAGCCAGGGGTTGGACTGGAAGCAGTCAAGCCGTCCTTTCATGCGTTCCTGGAAGAATTCCCTGAACTGTGTGATTTTTTCAGGATGCGCATAGTCAAGGCTGAGCAGCTTCGGAGGCGGGGTGATGTCTGCGCTGCGGATGTCCGGGCAGATCTCTACCGGAAGATTCTGTATGGAAACATACCGCTGCAACGACTCGCAGTCTGTCTCGGCGATCACAGAGGTGTCGGTGTACGTCTGGATGAAAATGCCGAAATCTCTTGCCAGATCAAAAGCCTCATATACGAGCTCCAGAGGAATCGGCCGCCGGAGCAGTTCCTTTTCGCGGAACGTGTCATAGACAATGGCGCCATTGCTGCTGCTGACAAGCA
>CAMIVF010000125.1 GCA_946401715.1 uncultured Clostridia bacterium
TCCCGGGAGGCCGTTTTCTGGATCTGTTCGCAGGGTCAGGGGCTATCGGGATTGAGGCACTCAGCAGAGGCGCCGCAAAGGCAGTTTTTGTTGAAAAGGACCATGCTGCGCTGAGGATCATACGCGAGAATCTTCGTTTTACGCATCTGGAAGACCGGGCGGAAGTGATCTGCCAGGACGCGGTGAAGACGGCATCCTCGCTTCAGCCGGAAGCTCCGTTTGACGTGGTTTTTATGGATCCTCCCTACGGCTGCAGCCTGGAGCGCCGGGTGCTGGAAGCGCTGAAGGGCGGCAGCGTGATCGGCACAGATACCTTGATTATCATAGAAGCATCGAAGGAGACGGAATTCTCTTACCTGGAAGAACTTGGATACAGGATCCTGCGGGACAAGAGTTACGGATCAAACCGGCATATATTTGTCAAAGCAGCGGCAGAATAAAGAATTGGATAAAAGAGATGATCAGAAAAGCAGTATACCCCGGAAGCTTTGATCCGGTGACTTACGGACACATTGATATCATGACCAGAGCAGCGCAGGCAGTGGACGAATTGATTGTCGGCGTGCTGGAGAATCGTGCAAAAATTGCGTTGTTTTCTGTAGAAGAACGTGTTAAGATGTTAAAGATTGTAATGAAGGATTTGCCGAATGTCCGGGTGGAGTCCTTCCACGGTCTTTCGGTTGACTTCGCCAGGAATCAGGGCGCCGGATTTATCGTCCGCGGCCTTCGGGCGATTACGGATTTTGATTACGAACTGCAGATGGCGCAGACGAACCGGATTATGGCACCGGGAGTGGATACGATCTTCCTGACCACGAATCTGGAGTATGCGTACCTGAGCAGCACAACAGTGAAGGAAGTGGCTTCGTATGGGGGAGATATCACGAAGTTTGTTCCGGAATGTGTTGCGAAAGCTGTAATCGCAAAGACAAAAAAACAGTAACCGGTCGATTTGCATTTGGGGAGCAATAGTGAAAAGGGAGAGTGTGCGCGGGACGCTGCGCGCATAGTAAGGAGAGTCAGTATGGCCAGCAGGATTGAACAGATTATTGAAGAGATCGAGGAGTACATTGACGGCTGCAAGTTTCAGGCACTTTCATCAACAAAGATTGTTGTGAATAAGGAAGAGCTGGAAGAGATGCTTCGGGAGCTTCGCATGAAGACGCCCGACGAGATCAAGCGTTACCAGAAGATTATCAGTAATAAGGACGCAATCCTTGCCGATGCACAGCAGAAGGCAGACCAGATTATAGCAGATGCGCAGACGAAGGCAGACCGCATCGTCAGCGAGAGTGAAGTGATGCAGAAGGCGCTCGAGCAGTCGAACCGTCTGATCGAGCAGACCAACCAGCAGGCGCAGGAAATCGTCGACAACGCAACGAATGATTCGAACAATATCCGTATGAGCGCCATTGCTTATACGGACGAGATGCTGGATAATCTCGAGAAGAGTATGGCGCATACGCTTGATACGGCCGGCACAAGGTATTCCAATTTCATGAACTCGATTCAGAGCTGCTATGATATTGTGACAAAGAACCGCAGAGAGCTCTCTCCGCAGGTTGCGCCGAGCGTCAGCTATACGAAGAGCGTGGAGCCTTCCGGTATTGAGAGCCAGGAAGAGGAAAAGAAGGAAGAGACCGAGGAGTAATCCGGAACACGGAAACAATGATTCAGATATGAGTATTCCAGGGACATCTGTATATGGCATACAGATGTCCCTGTTCATGCACGCCGGGCCGAACGTGCAGGTCATGCTGCATGCACCTTGATATGCGGCCGGTGAGGACAGCGTACATCGAAGCGGCTTTGCCGCAGGGGAAGAACATGGCAGACCAGATCAGACTTGACCGGTTCCTGGCTGACGCGGGGATCGGATCCCGGGCAGAAGTGAAAAAACTGATCCGCAGTGGGCGGGTGTTTGTCAACACAGAACGGGCAAAGCAGCCTGAACAGAAGGTCAGCCCGGATCAGGACGAGATCCTGGTTGACCAGGCGCCGGTGAGACCTTCGGTTTCTCAGACGCTGATGCTGAACAAACCGGCCGGCGTCATCAGCGCGACGAAAGACGCACATGAGAAAACCGTTCTGGACCTGATTCAGGAACCCTATGCTTCGAAGCTCCACCCGGTGGGAAGGCTTGACAAGGATACGGAAGGTCTTCTCCTTCTGACGGAGGATGGCGCGCTGAGCCATGCACTGCTGTCTCCGAAAAAGCATGTGGTAAAAACCTATTTCGCTGTGGTAAGCGGGGCACCTGACCAGGAGATCATTCGTGGATTCAGAGATGGGATCGGGATCGGAGAAAAGAAGAAAACACTTCCGGCAAGGCTGGTGTTTCTCTCTGCAGCCGACTGTGCAATGACCGCAGACGGGGAAGGAACGGTCTGCACTGCAATCACTGCGGATTCGGAAAACACTGCCTGTACTGCAGCGGCTGCAGATGCGGAAAACTCTGTTTCTGGCCATGTGGAAATAACCGGCCTGGGGAGCATTTCTCCCGATGACCTGGCGCGCTGCAAGGAAGGGGAGTGCTGCGCGGTCGTATCGATCTCAGAAGGAAAGTTTCACCAGATCAAGCGGATGTTCGGCGCGTTCGGCAGACAGGTACTCTTCCTGAAAAGGCTTTCCATGGGAGCTGTTGCGCTGGATCCCTGTCTGAAGCCAGGGCAGTACCGGCCGCTCACCGAAGAAGAGAGAAAGCTGTTAACGGACGCTCCGCACGCGGTGCACGAGGAAGGCCCATGTCAGTGACAAAGCGAAGGCAACTGAACAGAGAACTGTTTCTTCCTGTCACACGTCAGGACATGGAAGAACGCGGCATCAGCAGGCCGGATTTTGTGTATGTGATCGGGGATGCCTATGTGGATCACCCTTCCTTCGGACCGGCGATCATATCCCGCCTTCTGGAAGCTTATGGCTTCAGCGTATGCATCCTTTCCCAGCCCGACTGGCGCGATCCGTCGAGTGTTGCAGAGTTTGGAGAGCCGAGACTGGGCTTTCTGGTATCGGCCGGCAACATGGATTCCATGGTAAACCATTATTCTGTCTCAAAAAAGCACAGACAGACGGATGCTTACAGCCCGGGCGGTGAGATGGGACGAAGGCCGGACCGGGCTTGCATGGTGTACTGCAATCTGCTTCGTTCCGTCTTCCGGAATACACCGATCATAGCCGGGGGCATCGAAGCATCGCTTCGCCGCATGGCGCACTATGACTACTGGAGTGATTCGCTGCGCAGGTCCCTTCTCATGGACAGCGGCGCCGACCTGATCTCCTACGGAATGGGTGAGCACTCGATCGTGGAGATCGCGCAGGCACTCGATTCCGGACTGGCGGTCAGAGATCTGACATTTATAGCGGGGACCTGTTATAAGACGAAGGACCTTTCCCCGGTGACGGACGCGGTCATGCTGCCGGACTGGGATCAGTTAAAGCAGGACCGCCTGAACTACGCGGTCAGCTTCCATGAGCAGTACCGCAATACGGATCCCTTCAATGCAAAGACGTTGGTGGAGCCTTACGGTACGGTATATGTCGTTCAGAATCCACCGGCCAGACCGCTCACGCAGCAGGAAATGGACGATGTCTACTCGCTTCCCTACGCAAGGGCCTGGCATCCGGATTATGATGCCGCGGGCGGGATACCGGCATTTTCCGAAGTGAAGTTCTCGATTACCTCGAACAGAGGATGCTTCGGCGCCTGCAATTTCTGTGCGCTGAATTTCCACCAGGGAAGAATTATCCAGGCAAGAAGCGATGAATCGATTCTGGAGGAGGCAAAGCTTCTGACCAGGGATCCGGACTTCAAAGGATACATCCATGATGTCGGCGGACCGACGGCGAACTTCCATCAGCCGTCCTGCCGGAAGCAGCTGAAGGTGGGAACATGCAAGGACAGACAATGCCTCTTCCCGAAGCCCTGTCCGAATCTGGAAGTGGATCACTCTTCCTATACAGCGCTTCTGAAAAAACTGAGGAACCTGGACGGCGTGAAGAAAGTGTTTGTCCGTTCCGGCGTGCGGTTTGACTATGTCATGCTGGATCATGACGACGCATTCCTTGAGGAGCTGGTCCGCTGGCACATATCCGGACAGCTGAAGGTGGCGCCGGAACATGTGTCCGCCTCCGTACTCAGGACGCTCGGAAAACCGCCGCACAGCGTTTACACGGCATTTGCAGGGCGGTATAATCAGATGAATCAGTCCTGCGGCATGGATCAGTACCTGGTTCCGTATCTGATCAGCTCCCATCCGGGCTGTACCATGAAGGATGCGGTTGAGCTGGCGGAATACCTGCGGGACATTCACCATCAGCCGGAGCAGGTACAGGATTTCTATCCGACGCCGTCGACGCTGTCAACGGTCATGTACTATACCGGCGTGGATCCGCGGACGCTGAAGGGGGCGGACCCGAAGACGATGAAGAGGGTTTACATCCCGAAGGATCCGCATGAAAAGGCAATGCAGAGAGCCCTGATGCAGTTTCGCAATCCGAAGCTGTATCAGCTGGTCAGGGAAGCGCTGATAACAGCTGGGCGCGAAGACCTGATCGGATATGGGCCGAAATGTCTGATCCGGCCTCAGAAGAATGAAAAATGGGGCGGCGGCCGGCCTGTGGCCGGATCCGGGGGAAGGGATTCAAGGCAGCCTGCTCACGAATCCGGCGGAAGGACTTCAGGACGCTCCGGGCGCAGATCTGGCAGAAGGACGCCGGGAAAAACAGGCAGAAAGAAATAAAGCTGAAAAGGACAAAAAAGTGGGAAAGAAGAAGAACCATCCCGTTAAGGGCAGCTACGGCTATTACGCCTATGAAAAGAAACGAAGGATCGCCATCGTTGCGTTCCTGTTCGGCCTGTGCCTGCTGATCTTTTTTACAGGGTACATCATGACAGGCACCAGGAAAAACATGCTTACGCTGGTTGCGATCCTGGGTGTCCTCCCCGCGGCAAGGTGGGCCGTATCGATGATTATGGTTCTTCTGCAGAAGCCCATTGACCCGAAAGCGGTCGAGATCACGGAAGAGATTGCGGGGGATCTCGTGCACGGCTATGAGCTGTGCGTCACCGCCTATGAGGGAAGGCTTCCCCTGGACTGTGTTGTTGTGTGCGGCAACAGCATTGCTGCTTATTCCGGTGCGGAGAAAGGGAAGTTCGAATTCATGGAGACGCATGTGCGCAAGATTCTCCATGGGAACGGATTCGGCAACCCCACCTTTAAGATCTTCCGGAAGCTGGAGCAGTACCAGGAAAGAATCCGCCAGCTTGCTTCCGATCCGCAGAAGTACCGCGAAGGCCTGAAGTATACGCCGGACGAGGCACACGAAGGGGAAACGCGCGATGAAGCGGTTCTGAGAGTCATCAAGAGCATTTCGATCTGATCATGAAAGAAATAACCATTACAGCCCTGGAAGAAGGACAGCGTCTGGACAGGGTGCTTGAAAAATATCTCTCCAGGGCTTCTGCCGGATTTCTGTATAAGATGCTGCGCAAGAAGAATATCACGCTGAACGGAAAGAAGGCGGACGGGAAGGAAAAGCTCAGCAGGGGAGATGTGATACGCATCTGGTTTTCCGAAGAGACGCTGGAAAAGTTTACCTCCCCCTCACCGAATACCGGCTGGCCGTGCACCAGGCTTGACATTGTCTATGAGGATGAGCAGATTCTGCTGGTCAGCAAGGACGCGGGCATGCTCACGCAGAAGGCAGCCGCGTCAGATGTTTCCCTGAATGAATATGTGATCGGCTATCTGCTGGAATCCGGCGCCGTGAGCGCAGAAAGCCTGCAGTCCTTCCGGCCTTCCGTGTGCAACCGGCTTGACCGCAACACCAGCGGGATTGTGGCGGTCGGAAAGACGACAGCAGCTTTGCAGGAGCTGTCGAAAATGTTCCGGGAGCGGACGATCCACAAGTATTATCAGGCGCTGGTCATCGGGAAGCTGGAGGAAGAGAAGACCATCGACGGATATCTCATCAAGGATGAAAAAAAGAATCAGGTAAAGATATGCTCAAAGAGTGTGTCTGGCGCACAGAGGATTCTGACAAGATATGTACCCGTCGGCCGTTGTACCGGGAAAGACGGGAAACATGGCCTGACCCTGCTGGAGATCGAACTGATCACGGGAAGAAGCCATCAGATCCGTGCGCATCTGGCATCGGCAGGCCATCCGGTGGCAGGCGATCCGAAGTACGGCAGCAGAGAAAGAAATGCATATTTTGCGCGCACATACGGACTGCACAGCCAGCTTCTTCATGCAGGCAGAATCGTGTTTCCGGACGCAGACGGTCCGCTGGGGTATCTGAGCGGGAAGGAATTTACTGCGAAGCGGCCTGAACTGTTCGAGAAGGTCCTGAGCGGGGAGCGCGAAGCGCGGAACAATCCGTAACCGGCTTCCGGCGGCTTTATGATCATAGGATCCGGCAGGCTCTTTCGCAGCTGCGTTCCGGCGCAGCCCGGCCGCGCAGTACATCAGGACGACAGCGCAGTCAACCGAGGAGACGTACATGGCAACATGGAACTCAAGAGGCCTCCGGGGCAGCACCCTCGAGGACCTGATCAACCGTACCAATGAACAGTACCGGGAGAAGAATCTCGCGTTGATCCAGAAGGTTCCGACCCCGATTACACCGATCAATATCGATAAGGAATCGCGGCATATCACGCTGGCGTATTTCGATCAGAAATCAACGGTCGACTATATCGGCGCCGTACAGGGCGTGCCGGTCTGCTTCGACGCCAAGGAAACAAAGAGTGACACCTTCAGCCTTCAGAATGTCCACGAACATCAGGTGGAATTCATGCGCGCCTTCGAAAAACAGAACGGGATTGCATTTCTGCTGATCTTTTACTCCTCCAGGGACGAATTCTACTATATGCCCTTCTGCGATCTGGACCGCGCCTGGCAAAGGGCGCAGGACGGCGGAAGGAAATCGGTTCCTTTTGAAGAGATCGACACCACGCTCAGGATCTGGCCGAACAGGCACGGGATCCTGGTTCCGTACCTGGATGCGCTGCAGACAGATCTGGACCGGCATCCGTGGGCACAGGAGTAAGGAAAAGGCAGACGCACAGATGAGACAAGCCGGTGCGTTCCACCGCCTCTCACCGCCTTTGCGCCTTCGTGCTGACCCGGGTTGACAGAGAGGAAGAGGTTCGATAAGATAACGAAAGTTTAACACTTTATCGTAATAAAGCGAACGGTGAGAAAAGACTGGACGAAGAAAAGAAGGAAGAAGACAGGACGAAGCTTCACACAGGGAAAACTACATGAATCAGAAAATACTGCACACCCCGGAGGGCGTCCGGGATATCTACGGGGAAGAATGTGAGCGCAGGCAGGTTCTGGAGCAGAAGCTGCACCGGGTGCTT
>CAMIVF010000126.1 GCA_946401715.1 uncultured Clostridia bacterium
TGGACTGTTTCTATGGCAGAAAGACTGGCGCTCCCGGAAGAGATTCTTCTCTCAGTGGAAAAACCGGAACGATATCTTGGCAACGAGGTGAATGCGGTCCATAAGGATCCGGAGAAGGTCAGCGTCCGTTTTGTGATGTGTTTTCCGGATGTCTATGAGATCGGCATGTCACATCTTGGGATTCAGATCCTGTATGATATGTTTAACAAAAGGCCCGACACCTGGTGTGAACGGGTCTATTCTCCGTGGGTGGATCTTGACAGGATCATGCGTGAGAGGGACATAGAGCTGTTTGCACTGGAGTCTCAGGATCCGGTCCGGACGTTTGATTTCCTCGGAATTACGCTGCAGTACGAGCTGTGCTACGCCAACATCCTGCAGATTCTGGATCTGAGCCGGATTCCTCTGCACGCCGAAGAAAGACTTCATACTTCAGATGATTCAGGCATGCAGCACGAGGTGCGTGTCGGCGAAGGCGCTCCGATCGTCATCGGCGGAGGACCCTGTGCGTATAACCCGGAACCGGTCGCGGCTTTTTTCGACCTGTTTTATATCGGTGAAGGCGAAACCGTATATGACGATCTGCTGGATCTTTACAAAGCGTGCAGAACGGAAGGATCGACCAGGCTGCAGTTTCTGGAAAGGGCAGCGCAGATCCCGGGCATCTATTGCCCGTTGCTCTATCAGTGCGCGTACCACGAGGACGGTACCCTCAGGTCCTTTGAGCCGGTAAAGGAAGGCATTCCGCGGCGGATCAGGAAGCAGATTGTGACAGACCTGGATCAGGTTCCGTATATCTCGAAACCGCTGGTTCCGTTCATGCAGGTCACGCAGGACCGTGTTGTCCTGGAAGTGCAGCGTGGGTGCATCCGCGGCTGCCGTTTCTGCCAGGCGGGCATGATCTACCGTCCGACGCGGACCAAGAGCCTGAAGACGCTGACGCAAGACGCTGACCGGCTGCTGCGCGAAAGCGGCCACGAGGAGATCTCGCTCAGCTCACTTTCCACCAGTGATTATCCGCAGCTGGAGGGACTGGTAACCGAGCTGATTGAGAAACACGGAAAGACGAAGAATATCAACATATCGCTTCCATCCCTGCGCATTGATGCATTCTCGCTTGACGTGATGAGCAAGGTGCAGGACGTCAAGAAGAGTTCCCTGACCTTTGCGCCGGAGGGCGGATCCCAGCGTATGCGCAATGTCATTAACAAAGGTCTGACGGAAGAAGATATTCTGAAGGGAGCCCGCGATGCCTTTCTCGGCGGCTGGAACAAGGTAAAACTGTACTTTATGCTCGGGCAGCCGACCGAAACGGAGGAAGACCGCAGGGCAATCGCACAGCTGGCCGAGAAGATCGCCGAGCTGTATTATGATACCGTTCCGAAGGAAAAACGCAGCGGGAAGTGCATGATTACGATCTCTACGTCCTTTTTTGTCCCGAAGCCGTTCACGCCATTTCAGTGGGCGGAGATGTTTACGCCGGAGGAATACCTGACGTTTGCCCATACCGTGAACAGAGAGGTCAAGGAGAGCCTGAACCATAAGTCGATCCGCTATAACTGGCATGAGGCTTATGGCACGGTTCTGGAGGGACTGCTGGCGCGCGGGGACAGGAAGGTGTCCCGCACCATCGAAGCGGCCTACCGCAAGGGGGCGCTGTTTGACGCCTGGACCGAGCACTGGGACTGGAACCGCTGGGTGGAGGCCATGCGTCAGACCGGGATTGACCTGGATTTCTATAACCGCAGAAAGCGCCGGGAAGATGAGATCTTCCCGTGGGATTTTATCGATGCAGGCCCGTCAAAGAAGTTTCTTCTTGATGAGTGGCATAAGGCGCTGCTAGAAGAGGTGACCCCAAACTGCCACATGGCATGCAGCGCCTGCGGCGCGGCGAAGTTCGGCTGCGGGGTCTGTTATAACGAAGAAAACGGGAGTAAGACGCTCCGGGCGGGGACTGCGCTGCAGTACATGTACCCCGTCGCGGCGTGCAATCCGGTTCCCGGCATCCGGGAAATCATACAGCCGGAAGAGGAAGACACAGAAAAGACAGAGCCTGACACAGAAGCGGATGTGGCTGGCGCAGAGGCAAAAGATGCCGGCGCGGCGAAGGACAGCGCTATGCCGGCTCCGGAAACGGAGGGTGCATGAGAGTACGGGTCAAATACGCCAAGCAGGGTCTGATGCGGTTCATCGGCCATCTGGACATGATGCGGTACTTCCAGAAGGCCTGCCGCAGAGCCGGGATCGATGTCGTCTATACGGAAGGGCTCAGCCCGCATATGTCCATGTCATTTGCGCTCCCCCTCGGTGTCGGGATGACCAGTGATTCTGAGTATGTCGACGTTGATCTGGTGGAATCCATGCCGGGGCGTGAGATCGTGAGCCGGCTGAACTGTTCCGTTCCGGAGGGCATTCATTTTATCGAGGCAAGAGAGATTCCGATCGGGAAGGCGCACAAGGGTATGAATCTGGCAGCACGGGCGGATTTTACGCTTCATATGAAGCGGGATCCTTCCGGAAACGGATGGGATGCCTCATGGAAAGAGGACTTTCTCAGATGGCTGGACCAGCAGGAGATCATGGTCATGAAGAAGGGAAAGAAAACCCTGAAGGAGATTAACATCCGGCCGCTGATCTATGAAGCCCGGTTCGAAGGGGAAGATCTGATGCTCGGCCTGAGCGCGGGACTGGACCGCAATATCAGGCCGGAGCTGGTCATGCAGGCGTTCGCACAGCAGACAGAGCGTGCGTACCAGCCGTTTCTGTTTTCCATCAACCGTGACGAAGTGTATGCTGACCGCGGCAATGAGCAGGAGCACGCGTTTGTTCCCCTGATTGATCTGGGTACGGTTCTTGCATAACGGGTCTCTGCCAGGCGGAACCGGTTTTTGGCGAATTTAACATGAAATACATTGTAGAAAAAAAAGAAGACAAGGTTCTCTCATTTCTGCTTGATGAGGCCGGCCATGCTGTGGAGATCCATGCGGATCCTCTGACGCAGGGACCGAAAATCGGAGACGTCTATATCGGACTGGTCCAGAAGGTGGCAAAGAATCTCAATGCTGCATTCGTGGAGCTTGTTCCCGGGTTGAACGGCTATCTGCCTTTTGATGAGATCGTCTGTCCCATCTATACAGCGAAAGGGCCGAGCCCTGAGATCCAGGCAGGCGACCAGCTTGTGGTGCAGATCACAAGAGAGGCTTTCGGCAGCAAGGACATGTCGCTGTCCACGAAGATCACACTGCAGGGGAAGCATTCGGTTCTGATCCTGGGCGGCGTCGGCCTCGGGGTCTCGAGGAAGATACCGGAACAGAAAAGGCAGATCCTGAAGGACCGTATCCTAAGCTCGGAAGAATTTGAACAGCTGCAGAACAGAGCCGGACAATGCGGCATCGTGGTGCGAACCAGCGCAGGCACGGTCCTTGCGGATCCGGAACCGGAAGATGGCGCCCAGGGGGCAGCTTCGCAGCAGGACGCTTCCGCCTGCAAACAGGATCCGGATGATGCCGACTGCCTGAGAGAAGAGATCCTGGAAGACATCGCATCTCTTGAGGCTGAGATGACGGACCTGAAGCTGAAGGCACCGTACCGCTTGGTACATTCCGTTCTGAAAAAACAGCCGCCCCGCTGGATCACGAGAATTCTGCATATGAGCGCTCCGGTGACAGAAGAGGTTGTCACGGATGACAGCAGTCTTTACAGGCAGATCGTCAATGCGGCGGGTGAGATCAGGAAAACAGACCTGAAGGTAAGGCTGTACTCAGACAAGATGGTCTCCATGGAAAAAGTATATTCCCTGGAACGGGAGCTGGACAGCGCACTCAGAAAAAAGGTGAATCTGAAGAGCGGCGGAGATCTGGTCATCGAATCGACGGAAGCGCTGCATATTATTGATGTGAACTCAGGAAGATTTCAGAGCGGAAAGCAGAAAGAGGAAGCACTGTTTTCGGTGAATCTGGAGGCTGCCAGGGAAGCGGCGCGCCAGATCCGCCTCAGGAATCTTTCCGGGATTATTGTGATTGATTTTATCAATCTGAAGAACCAGAAAAATGCGCTGCGCATCCTGGATGAGCTCAGAAAAGCAGTGCGGGATGATCCTGTCAAAACACAGGTTGTGGATATGACAAAACTCGGCCTGGTGGAGATGACCAGGAAAAAAATCGAGGTGCCCCTCAGGAATGTTCTGATGAGACAGGCCGGAGAGGGACCAGAAAGCGAATTGATATGATGAACGTTATGAATCTGATCAAATGCAGACACTGCCGGATCCGGTGTTTCATTCTGTCTGTGATGATTGCCTGCACATTGCTGGCGCAGTACCCGGCATCTGCATACGCAGGCTATACTGAAATCGGGGAACCCGGTACAAAGAGCTACGTCACGAAGAAGTCAAAGCTTCCGGTGATACTGTTTGTCGGTGATTCCCGGTCGATGATGTGCACCTATCAAGGCGGAAAGCAGTCTGCAAGGAAGAATTTCTGCTTCCTGTGGGTAAATGGCGGCAATGCATCAGTGATCAAAAACAAGAAGGGCGTGCTGGCGCCTTACCTGAAAAAAAAGATCAAAAAATACAGAAAACGCTGCGTTGTTGTCTTTAATCTGGGAGTAAACGGAAACAGTCATCCGAAGAGCAATGCGAAAAGAATTATCCGGATCTACAAATGGTGGATGAAGCATTACCCGGACGTCAGGTTTTTCGTGGCCAGTGTGAATCCGACAATCACCAACAGTGGTCCGTATTCCAATAAAAATGTAAAGAAAGTCAACAAATATCTCGAAAAAGAATTCCGTCCGGAAGGAATCTATATCGATACCTACAGCTATCTGATGAAGAGCGGCCTGATCACCGGCAATGCCTCAGGGATGAGGGATAATTACCATTACAAATGGTCAGCTGCGAAAAAAATCCTGACCAAAGTCAGGAAATCTGTGACTGCTTCCCTTCGGAAAACAGCTGCGGAAAAAAGAACAAAGACTGTCAAAGCAAAGACAGCATAATGGAAAGGAACTGATCACTATGTATGAAATCATGGGCGCTGATGAAGCAATCCGGCTGATCCGGGATGGGGACGTCATCTGCGTCAATTCATTTGTCGGCATCGAGAACCCGGTTGAACTGCATGAAGCGATCTACCGCCGCTACCAGCGCATGCAGTCTCCGAACCACCTGACGATCGTATCCAGTGCCGGCTTCGGTGTCTGGGACGAAAACCGCAGCGCAGAGGGCTATATCCGCGAAGGGGCGGTTGACCGCCTGATCTGCGGACATTTCGGCGCCATGCCAAGCACCAAGAAGCTCCTTCTGGAGGACCGGTTCGAGGCCTATAACCTTCCCCTTGGCTGCATTTCCCATGCGATCCGCGCGCAGGCGGGCGGCATCCCCGGGGCGCTGTCCAAGGTCGGACTGGATATCTTTGTGGATCCCCGCAGGGAAGGACCCGGCGTCAACCGGCTGTCCATCGATGACTCTTTCATCAAGTATGTGGAGGTGGACGGAGAGGAGTTTCTTTATTATAAGATCCCGAAACTGACGGTTGCCCTGATCAAGGGAACCGCTGCGGACCGGAAGGGAAACATCACCTTTGACGATATGTACATGTCCGGCGACGCACTGTCGATCTGCCAGGCGGTCAAGGCCAATCACGGCAAGGTGATTGTCCAGGTAGACCGTCTGGTCAATGTCCCTTCCCGTCCGAGAAATGCGATTATCCCGGGCTGCCTGGTGGACGCAATCGTTGTGGTGGAACCGGAAAAACAGGACGATTCCCTGACCGCTCTGACAGGCAGCTTTGAGATTCCCTATGAGGAGTGGAACAGCTGGAACGATAAGATCGATGCCGCCTCTTCAGGCAGGGGCAGAAATGATACCATCGGGAACATCATCGGCCGCAGGGCGGCTGCTGAGCTTCGGATGGACGATATTGTGAACATCGGCATCGGCCTGCCGGAGATGGTGACGCGGCATGCCCGCAAGAACGGTATGCTTGACAATATCACGCTGACTGTGGAATCCGGCAGTGTGGGCGGCTTCCCTGTCTCCGGACAGTACTTTGGCGCAACGATCGGTGCTGCTTCCGTGTATGATATGGCCAACCAGTTTGACCTGTATGACAACGGAGGGCTGGACGTCTGTTTCATGGGTGCCATTGAAGTGGATGAATCCGGCAATGTCAATGCGCACCGCAGCGAAGGCGCCTACGCCGGCATCGGCGGCTTTGCCAACATCACGGCAAAAACACCCACTGTCGTGTTCTGTATGACCTTCACCGCGAAGGGGCTGCAGGTATCCCAGAACAAACAGGTCGTCACCATCGAGAGGGAAGGCGAGATTCCGAAGTTTGTAAAGAAGATCCGCACCATCAGCTTTTCCGCGAAGAGGGCGATCCAGAACGGACAGAAAGTGCTCTATGTAACGGAACGCTGTGTCTTCCGGCTTACGCCCAGAGGGCTGAAGCTGATCGAAGTCTATCCGGGCATTGACCAGCAGAAGGACATCATCGACAAGCTGCCTTTCGAGGTTGAGCTGTAAGACAGCAGGAAGGAATCCCATTGGAACGTTCATTTATCCTTCATCCGATTCCGCCCGTTTTTGACAGCACGTCCCGGATCCTGATCCTGGGCAGCTTTCCTTCTGTGAAGTCCCGGGAAGTCATGTTCTTCTATGGCCACCCGCAGAACCGGTTCTGGCCAGTCGTGGCGGATGTCTTTGAGAAACCGGTTCCGATGACCGTTCCCGACAGAAAGGCGTTCCTTGTGCGCAATCATATCGCAGCGTGGGACGTGATCGCGTCCTGCCGGATTGAAGGTTCCTCAGATGCCAGTATCACGGACGTGACAGTGAATGATCTTCGCCCGATCCTGGAGGCGGCACCGATCAGGCAGATCTATGTCAACGGGAAAACGGCAGAAAAAATGTATCAAAAGTATACACAGCCGGTCACCGGCAGACCCTGTATCTGTCTGCCTTCCACCAGTCCTGCAAACGCGGCCTGGAGCATGGAGCGTCTCGTGGAGGCCTGGAGCCGGATCCGCCAGGGAGCGTAATGCAGTAATTCTCCCCTCACTACAGGCGGCAAGGCTCCTTCGCTCTGACCCCCAAAAGTCATCGCTCAGGAGCCTTGCCGTCTGTAGATGAGACGAGATAGGAGACTGCAGCAAGGAAATGCCAAAAGAATCACATGGTATGGTGAAAAAACGGTTGACGCATATTCAGACTGTGTGATATATTTCTCAAGTATGCCGCTCAGCGGGGCTTAAGTGTGTCCTTTTTACCGGGATACCGCCGAAGCTGGCGAGTTTTTAAGAATGGGAGGAAACCCAGATGTACGCTATTATCGCAACAGGTGGTAAACAGTACAAGGTCGC
>CAMIVF010000127.1 GCA_946401715.1 uncultured Clostridia bacterium
GTAGAGAAAGTCTTATGGAGATTGACGTGCATCACGTCAAATCCCATATCTCCCGGTCTTGCAACGCCCATGACCGCGTTCAGGTTGGCGCCGTCGTAGTAGCAAAGGCCGCCTGCTTCATGGACGATCCTGGTGATCTCAAGGATGTTGGGATCGAACAGACCGACCGTATTGGGGTTGGTCAGCATCAGTCCAGCGGTATCTTCCCCGACTGCCGCTCTCAAAGCATCCAGATCCACACAGCCATGCTCATCCGACGTAATACTGATCACCTCGAAGCCTGCCATAGCAGCGCTGGCCGGATTGGTCCCATGAGCGGAATCCGGAACGATGATCTTCGTCCTTTTCTGATCTCCTCTGTCCTTATGGTAGGCTTTGATCAGAAGCAGTCCGGTAAACTCTCCGTGAGCGCCGGCTGCCGGCTGCAGCGTGACTGCATCCATTCCGGTGATTTCTCCCAGCAGTCCTTCGAGCATCTCTTCCGCTTCCAGACAGCCTGCCGTGTATTCCTTTTCCGCCAGCGGATGGATTCCGGTAAAGCCCGGGAGCGCTGCCATCTCCTCATTGATCTGGGGATTATACTTCATGGTGCAGGAACCCAGGGGATAGAATCCATCGTTCACTCCATAGGTCTGCTTGCCCAGCTGGGTATAATGGCGGTCGGTCTCTGTCTCCGGCAGCCAGGGAAGGTGCAGTTTTGTTTCGCGCTTCGGCGTCTGCAGAGTCACTTCCGGCACATCGCAGGGCGGAAGGTAGACGGTTCCCCGTCCTTCACTGCTTCGTTCAAATACCAGTTTCATGCGCGGATCACCTCCTTGCAGATCTGTGCCGTGCGGTCAATCTCTTCCCGCGTATTCATCTCCGTAGCGCACCAGAGGATGCGGTGCTCATCCAGTGCAAGACCGCCAAGGATGCCTTCCTGCGCCAGGGCCTTGAGAACTGCCTGCGCATCCGCGCAGACCGTGACGAATTCATGGAAAAACTCCTGTCCTTCAAATGCCGTTTCAAAACCTGCTTCCACCAGTTTCTCCTGCAGATAATGCGCCTTGGAGGCGGACTGCGTCGCCGCATTCTTCAGGCCTTCCGGTCCCATAGCTGCCAGATAGACTCCGGCGCGCAGCGCGCACAGAGCTTCATTAGAACAAATATTGGAAGATGCTTTCTCGCGGCGGATATGCTGCTCTCTGGCCTGGAGGGTCAGAACAAAGGCTCTGTTTTCGTCGCTGTCAACGGTCTCTCCGACGATCCTGCCCGGAAGCTGACGCATCATCTTCGCGCCGGTCGCCATAAATCCGAGATAAGGTCCACCGAAAGAAAGCGGAATGCCGAGCGGCTGTCCCTCGCCAACCGCGATATCCGCACCATACTCACCAGGAGTTTGAAGAACTGCCAGGGAGATGGGATTGCAGCTTGCGATCAGTTTCACTTTGGCTCCATGAACCAGATCAGCTGCTTCCCGCATAGGCTCGAGACAGCCGAAAAAGTTCGGCTGCTGCATCAGAAGGCAGGCGGTATCGTCTGTAAGATGCGCACTCAGCGCCTCCAGGTCGGTCACTCCATTCTTCTGCGGAACGAGAGAAACTTCCACATTTCTCCCGAAGCTGTAGGTCCTGACTACGGAAAGGATCTTCGGATCGACGGTTTCCGATACGAGGATCCTGCTCCTCTTTCTGTCCCTGCACATCTCGCAGGCTTCCGCTGCGGCTGTCGCGCCGTCATAAACGCCCGCGTTGGAAACATCCATTCCGGTCAGTTCACAGATATCCGTCTGATATTCAAAGATCGACTGCAGCACGCCCTGGCTGATCTCCGCCTGATACGGCGTGTAAGCCGTGCGGAATTCCTCGCGGCCCGCCACGGTATTGACGATCGCCGGAATATAATGATGATAGGCTCCTGCCCCGCGGAAGAAGGTGCGGAAGATCTGATTCTTCCCGGCCAGACCTTCCACGATCCGGCGCACTTCCAGCTCCGACTTCGCTTCAGGGATCTTAAGCGGGTCCTTTCTCAGAACGCTTTCCGGGATATCTCTGTAAAGGTCTTCAAATCCCGCAAATCCGCACTCGCGAAGCATCTCCTCCTGCTGCCTCGCAGTGTTCGGTACATAGCTTCCCATATGTTTTTCTCTCCTGTTGTTATAGCGTTTCTACATAAGATGCGTATTCGTCCGCCGTCATAAGTTCATCCGTATCCGTGATCTCTTTCACCCTTACGAACCAGGCCTCATAAGGCGCTTCGTTCATCAGTGCCGGGTTGTCCGCCAGCTCTTCGTTCACTTCTTCGACCACACCGGTCACGGGGCTGATCACATCTGATACGGCTTTCACGGACTCAACATCGGCAAAAGTATCTCCGGCAACTACGTCATCTCCTTCTTCCGGAAGGTTCGCGAAAACCAGATCGCCCAGCTGGTCCTGCGCATAATCAGTGATGCCTACGCAAGCTGTCGTGTCATCTTCAAATCTTACCCATTCATGTGTCTTTGTGTACTTCAGTTCCTGCGGAAAATTCATGGTTTCTTCCTCCTGTATTTCCTTTTTTGTTTTCTTTATCTGTTTATTCTTTTTGTCTCACTGCTTCCCGGCGTTCCCAGGTATGCTTATCTGTGATAAAATGGCAGCTTCACTACTTCAGCAGCGACTCTTCTGCCTCGAACGACTGCTTCCACCTGCGTTCCGATCGGCGTGAATTCCTGATCCAGCATCGCCATGGCGATCGGATATCCCAGGTAAGGACAATGAGTACCGGAAGTCGTCATGCCAACCAGCTTTTCCCCGACCATCACTTCCTGATGCTCACGGATGATGCCTTTGCCTGTAACCTTCAGGCCGACACGCTTTCTGCCGCCTTCGTTTGAAAGCTCCCGCGCCAAAGCTTCTTTTCCGATAAATTCTTCCTTAGCTGTTTTGACAAAATTGCCAAGCCCGGCTGCGATCGGAGAGATCTCCTCACTCAGTTCATGACCATACAGAGGCATGGAGGCTTCCAGGCGCAAGGTATCTCTTGCGCCAAGTCCGCAGGGAATCAGCCCCTCCGGCTCGCCTGCTTCCAGGAGCATTCTCCACAGAGCCGGTGCTTCTTCTGCCGCCATGTAGAATTCAAACCCGTCTTCTCCGGTATATCCGGTGCGTGATACCATGCACTTGATCCCGCCGACCATGCGGTCAAACAGAGCAGAATAATATCCCTTCGGGATATCCTCCTCCTTCGCCAGTTTCAGGAGAATCTTCTCCGCTGCCGGTCCCTGCAGAGCGATCTGCCCATAAGAAGCAGATACATCTGTCATGGTGCAGTCTCCGAAACAGTGCTCGGACATCCAGGCAAAATCCTTATCCTTGTTGGCCGCGTTGACTACGACAAAATAATCGTCATCATGGACTTTGTAGACAATGAGATCGTCCACAGTTCCGCCATTTTCCATGCACATGGGGCTGTAGCGGGCCTTCCCGTCCTTCATTCCGCCGTACTCATTGGTCAGCAGGTGATTTAAGTTGCGCAGGGCATCCGGTCCCTGAACCAGGACCTCTCCCATATGAGACACATCAAACAGCCCGCAGGCGGTTCTTACTGCCATGTGCTCCTTGATCACACCGGTGGGATACTGGACCGGCAGAATATAACCGCCAAATTCCACCATCTTGCCTGCGCACCGCAGATGCTCCTCATACAGAGGGGTTTTTCTTCCTTCTACAGATGCTTCCATAAGACTTCTCTCCTCTCTTTCCCCAAAAGGCCATTTTCATGACCTGGTACTTCAAAAATGCATACAACTGCTCAAACGGCAATAAGAAAAGGACATAGTACCACAGTCTTAAAGACTGCTGTCCTATGTCCTGTCCATTTACCTGAAAGATTCAGCCCGGTGATTCAGGGCCTTACTTCGTCGGTGAACTTGCGCTTTCCAGGGGGGCGTCCGGACCCGGTTCTTTTGCCTGAGAGTTTCTCATTTGCCCCTTCGGCGCCCGCTTCGCGCGGATCTCTCCCGTGTCCATCATTCGCTTCCATATGCATTTGTATGACGTTCCCCTGCCTGTTTCCGGCAAGAGCTGCGTCTATACATAAGGTAAGCTATTTTCCGTGAAAGGTCAACTATGAAGTGTGTCATCCTTCGAAGCGCTTTACAGCTTCCATCTGAGGAGAAGTCTCGGAAATCTGCATAAGCTCAATGCGAACGCCGTCCGGATCGGTCACCCATGCCTGCCAGTTTCCGTCGCAGCCAAGCTTGGGAAGAATATCCATGGTGTAGCCGGCTTCCTGGAGTCTTGCGGTTGACTTGTGAATATCATCCGTGCCGATGCAGACATGATTGTATGCACGGTCCTTCGGATCCCAGGAATAATCCTTCTCACCGCCATAGAACAGCTCTACGAACTGTCCATTGCCTGCGTACACATAGACGATCCAGGGTTCCCCCGTTTCAGGCTCCGGCATGTCAAAGGCGCGCTTAAAGCCCAGTCCTTCTTCATAGAAACGCAGAGCGGCATCCATATCTTTTACGGTGATGGCTACATGTGCTAAATTCATTTCATTCCCTCCTTATAATATTGAAATCCATGCAAATCGAGTACCGGTCGATGCGCTTGCGTCCATATCAGTGCCTCGCCGGCAGTGGCTGCGCGGCATCTGTGGATCAGGCAGGTATCTCTGTTCTGCTTCTACTATAGCATAAGCACGGAATGAAATACCTATCAAAAACAGTTCATCCTCCTCTCAGAATCAGCCCAGGAAAGTAAAGAAGATCCCTTCGACAGCAGGTTCAACTAATTGGCTGGGCGAATGGATTCGGTTTTTGAAGTGAACTGACCCTGTTACAGGGCTGCCTTCATCTGAGCAACATACCGGCCGACCTGCTCCGGCGCATCCTTGCCATACTGTGCGATGATGCGGATGATTGCCGAACCGACAATTGCTCCGTCCGATACTGCTGCCATGGCTGCAGCCTGCTCCGGTGTGGAGATTCCAAAGCCCACAGCGCAGGGTATATCTGTGTTTTCGCGCACAATTGATACCATTGCGCCGATGTCCGTAGTAATCTGGCTGCGTACGCCGGTCACACCCAGGCTGGAGACGATGTAGATGAAGCCGGAAGCTTCTTTAGCAATCATCGCTATGCGGTCATTAGAGGTAGGCGCGATCAGCGAAATCAGATCCAGACCGTACTGCCTGCAGATATCATCGAAATCGCCTTTCTCCTCAAAGGGAACATCCGGAAGGATGATCCCGTCCATTCCGGCCTCGGCTGCGGTCTTGCAGAACCGCTCCGTTCCATAGGAGAAGACTACGTTCGCGTAGGTCATGAAGACCAAGGGGACTGTCACGTCTTTGCGCAGTTCCCTTGCCAGGTCAAACACCTTATCCGTTGTCACTCCGCCGGAGAGGGCGCGGATGTTGGCCTCCTGGATGACGGGACCCTCCGCGGTCGGATCTGAGAAGGGAATGCCCAGCTCGATCAGATCCGCCCCTGCCGCAGCTGCGGCGCGTACGATAGCAGCGGTGGTATCAAGATCCGGATCCCCGCAGGTGATGAAGGGGATAAACGCCTTTCCATGTGCAAATGCTTCCCGTATTCTGCTCATTCTGAAATATCCTCCCCTCTGTATCTGGCGATTGCAGCGCAGTCCTTGTCTCCTCTGCCGGAGATCGTGATCACGAGGATCTGGTCTTTGCGCATCTTCGGCGCAAGTTCTCTGGCATAAGCCACCGCGTGAGCCGACTCAATAGCCGGAATGATGCCCTCCATGCGGCTCAGGTATTCAAACGCTTCCACAGCCTGTTCATCTGTGATCGGAACATACTGGGCTCTGCCGATATCATGCAGCCATGCGTGCTCCGGGCCGATGCCCGGATAATCCAGGCCGGCTGAGATGGAGTAGACCGGAGCGATCTGTCCATATTCATCCTGGCAGAAATAGGATTTCATTCCGTGGAAGATCCCGAGCTTTCCGGTTGCGACCGTCGCTGCCGTCTCCCAGGTATCCACCCCCCGGCCGGCTGCCTCGCAGCCGATCAGCTGTACGCCTTCGTCCTCAATGAAATGATAGAAGGTGCCGATGGCGTTGCTTCCGCCGCCTACGCAGGCCATCACGGCGTCCGGAAGCCTTCCTTCCGCGGCCAGGACCTGTTCTTTGATCTCCTTTGAGATCACAGACTGGAAATCACGCACGATCGTCGGGAAGGGATGCGGTCCCATCACGGATCCCAGACAGTAATGGGTATCGGAGATCCGGTTCGTCCACTCACGCATAGCCTCTGACACTGCATCCTTGAGAGTGGCCGTTCCGGTCTTTACCGGGATCACATCCGAGCCGAGAAGTTTCATGCGATATACGTTCAAGGCCTGTCGCTTCGTATCCTCCTCGCCCATAAAGACCACGCACTCCATCCCCATCAGGGCTGCCGCTGTGGCGGTGGCAACGCCGTGCTGACCTGCTCCGGTCTCAGCGATCAGACGGGTCTTACCCATCTTCCTGGCAAGCAGCGCCTGGCCCAGCACATTATTGATCTTATGAGCGCCGGTATGATTCAGATCTTCCCTCTTCAGGTAGATCTTTGCTCCGCCCAGGTCCTCCGTCATTTTCTTCGCGAAGTAAAGGCGGCTTGGGCGTCCTGCATAATTGTTGAACAGGTCCGTCAGCTCCCGGTTGAATTCCGGATCGTTCTTATAATGATTATACGCTTCTTCCAGCTCTATAACGGCGTTCATCAGCGTCTCCGGTATATACTGTCCGCCATGTATTCCGAAACGCCCTCGTGACTGTGCCATAGTTTTCTCCTTTCATCAGGGACGGTTTTCAGCCCGCTTCCTTCCGTACCACCTGCACGAACCGCCCGATCTTCTCCCTGTCCTTGATCTTCCCGGTCTCTACCCCGGAGCTCACATCCAAAGCATACAGATGTTCCCCCGCCAGCGCAAGGGCTTTTGGAACATTTTCCGGATCCAGGCCGCCGGCAAGAAAATACGGCCTGTTCACCAGCTTCAGAAGACACCAGTCAAACGCCTCCCCGGATCCCCCGCTTCCATGATCCAGCAGGATATAGTCTGCAGAAGATACATTCGCTTTCCGGACATCTTCAGCTGTTTCAATGCGGAAGGCTTTGATCACCGGCCTGCCCGTTTTTTCCCGGACCTTCCGGATTTCTTCCTCGCCCTCCTGCCCATGCAGCTGAATCAGATCCAGGCCCCCTGCCTGCGCGATGTGGGCGATCACATCCGGATCTTCATTCACAAAAACGCCGACCGCAGAAATGCCCGGCGCGAGCTGTCTGCGAAGGTTCCCAAGCGTATCAGGATCTACATATCGGAAGCTCTTAGGATAGCAGATAAAACCGGCATATTC
>CAMIVF010000128.1 GCA_946401715.1 uncultured Clostridia bacterium
GATGGTTCCCTTCAGTTCATCGATACCGTTCCGAACGATGAGATCGCGAACGTGAAAGAGAATGATGACTTCTTTATCGTACCGAACCTTGGAACCTACTATGCGGCATTCAATGTCAACAGCCCGCTGTTCGACGGCAAGACCCCGGAGCAGGCTGCAGCGATGAGACATGCATTCTCCATCCTGATCGACCGTCAGTACATTGTCGACGCTGTCGGACAGACCGGACAGCAGCCGGCAGGTACCTTCATCCCGACAGGAATGGCAGACGGCCAGGGCGGCGTCTTCGCAGTCAACGATGCTGACTATGAGTATCCGGTCACCTGGGACTTCAACGGCGAAGAAGCAGTCGGTTACTTCGATCCGACCGCGACCGGCGTGGACAACATTGATGAGGCGAGAGCTCTCCTGGAAGAGGCAGGCTTCGAGTTTGGCGATGACGGAATGCTGTCAGAAGCAACGCCGATCACTGTTGAGTACCTGACCAACGACGGAACCGGACATATCGCAATCGCTCAGTCGATCCAGCAGGATCTGGCGGTTATCGGCATCAACATGGAGATCCAGTCTGAAGAGTGGAACGTCTTCCTGAACGACAGAAAGAACGGACAGTTCGACTTCGCACGTGAAGGTTGGCTGGCAGACTACAACGACCCGATCAACATGCTCGAGATGTGGCTGACCGATTCCGGAAACAACGATGCACAGTTTGGCAGATAAACAGTTATTATTCACGGTCGATCTGAGTACAGAAGCTGACGCGGCAAGCCTGCAGGGCTTGTAAGCGGCAGCGCGTGGACTCAGATCAGGACCGCGGAGCGGTAACTCCCCCCGCAACCTCAGACAGAAGCTGCGAAGCAGCGACAGACATGCGAAGCATGGATGGTCTGAGGTCTGGGGGGAGTTATCGTGAATAATAACGTGGCAGGCACTCTGGAAGAGTGCGAGCCGGACGTAGCAGAAGCGGGCCCCGAAAGGGGCTCGTTTCTGCGTTTATCGCGTTTTACATCAACCCATTTCATTTTCTGATCGTTGACTTTTATGCAATAAAGCGTTAAAATAATTCATATTTACGGGCCCGCTCAGGAGCCTGTGAGGGAACTATCAAAATTGGTATTTATGGAGGTGTATGCATGAAAAAGAGAATTCTTGGTATCGTAATGGCTGCGAGCATGTTAATCGGCGCATCTACAGCCGCGATGGCAGCAGACAGCCTGACACTTGGAACCGGCGGAACAACAGGTACCTACTATGCGGTAGGCGGCGTTATGGCGACTGTACTGAATCCGGTTCTGAAGGAGTCCAGCCTGACGGTTACTTCCACCGGCGCCTCAAAGGCGAATATCCAGCTTGTTGATGTAGGAGAAGCGGATCTGGCGATCGTTCAGAACGACGTTATGTATTATGCCTATACCGGAACAGACCTGTTTGAGGAAGAGGGAAAGTATGAGACCTTCTCAACGGTTGCCGGCCTTTATGATGAGACCGTCCAGATCGTAACCTGCGACAGCTCCATCGCGAGTGTGGCGGACCTGAAGGGCAAGACAGTTTCCGTCGGTGATGCAGGATCAGGAACAGAGTTCAACGCGAAGCAGATTCTGGAAGCCTATGACATGAGCTTTGATGATATCAATGTCGTGAACGCTTCCTTTGGTGATTCCGCGGACAGCCTGAAGGACGGCAAGATTGATGCGGCATTCATCGTTGCCGGAGCTCCGACCACAGCGGTTGTCGACCTGGCTACCACAAAGGATGTCAGCCTGGTTCAGCTTGATGAAGAGCACATCAAGAAGCTGCAGGATTCCTATGATTTCTATACCGAGACCGTTATCCCGGCCGGCACCTATGACGGAGTCGACGAGGACGCTACCACGGTTTCTGTCCGTGCAACCCTGATCGCTTCCAACGATGTCAGCGAAGAGGCTGTATATGAGCTTCTGAAGGCAATGTTCGACAACCAGGATGCACTGATCGCCGGACATGCGAAGTTCGAATTCCTGAACGCAGAAGATGCTGTCAAGGGAATCAGCGTACCGTTCCACGCTGGTGCCAAGAAGTATTTCGAGGAGCAGGGTATCACGGTTGAGTAATAAGAGCGCTTCGGGCGGACAAAACGCAGGGGCACTTAAAGTAAATTGTAATGCGGCAGTCCTGATCCTGATCTATGCGGTTCTGGCTGCCGCATTTGCGTATCATCATCAAAGCGGCTTTCTGGTACTCTCTTCTGCGAAGACTGGTGAGGTCTATGCACGTTATCCGGTGCACACATCTTATACCTTCAGCATAGGGTTCATACATTCGGTGAACAAAAGTCCTGTCACGGATTATTATGAGATCCGCCCGGACGGGATTTATGTTGTGAAAACAGTGTATTATGGATTCGGCGCAGGGGTGCAGACAGAGCTGGAAGAAGGACAGAAGCTGGAATACGGCGACGACGGGAGCATGATCATAACAGGCTTTGACCGGAAGATGAACGATCTGGTTTATTTTGTCGGTACAGTTTCAGATCATACCCTCACCCTGGAGGATGGGGAAGAGATCAGTCTGCGGGATCTTTGCGGAAGAAATGCGAAGGTGAGATTTGCTCTGGAGTGGTGACCCCTGAGAATAAGCCGTCTGGGAAAAATGAGGTTGAGTATGAAAGACAACAATGAGAAGGATCTTCTGAACAGCACGCCGGTTGAGGATGCGTCTGTCGGAACAGCAGAAGATGTCGAAGAGCTGATGAAAAAGTACGACCGGGAATCAAATGTCCGGCCGTGGGAGGGAATCCCGGCGATCGTGATCAAGGTGATGCTTGCCGCATTCTCCGTCTTCATGATCTACATGAACCTGTTTGCGGTATGGGACGAAAGAATCCGCCGCCCGCTGTTCCTCGGGATTGTCATCCTGTTCGTGTTTATCCTTTACCCGGCACGCAAGTCAGGCGGAAGACCGCAGAAGGTCAACCGGATTCCGATCTATGATATCATCCTGGCAGTCGCCGGAGCAGGCAGCTTCTTTTACTTTGTCATAAACAGCCAGCAGATTATCAAACACGGAATTCGTATTTCCGATCTTGAGGTATGGATCGGCGTCGTCGGCATCCTGGTGCTGGCGGAATGCTGCCGCAGAGTGACAGGTATTCCGATTATCGTCGTGGCAGCCTGCTTTGTGGCATATGCATTTTATGCAGGCAAGTCTCTGAACATTATTATTTATAACCTGTTCTATACGACAGAGGGCGTGATCGGCACCCCGGTTGGTGTCTGCAGTACCTATATCGTCCTGTTTATCATCTTTGGTGCCTTTCTCGAGGCAACCGGGATATCGGATTTCTTTATCTCCTGCGCGAACTCGATTGCAGGCTTCGCATCGGGCGGCCCGGCAAAGGTTGCGGTTATTTCCTCCGCTCTGTGCGGTATGGTTTCCGGTTCTTCTGTCGGCAACACGGTCACGACCGGTTCCGTCACGATCCCGATGATGAAGAAGACAGGTTATCCCGGAGAGTTTGCCGGAGCGGTTGAAGCGGCGGCATCTACCGGCGGTCAGATCATGCCTCCGATCATGGGCGCGGCTGCGTTCCTGATGGCGGAGATGGTCGGTGTTCCTTACTCTCAAATCGTGATCAAGGCAATCCTGCCGGCAGTTCTGTACTTCACAGGAATCTTCCTGATGGTTCATCTGAGAGCGAAGCGGCTTGGCCTGAAGGGGATTCCGAGAGAGGAACTTCCGAAAGTAAAGACGCTCCTGCCGAAGATCTACCTGCTGGTTCCGCTTGTGGCACTTGTCTATCTGATTACGGCAGGCTATACCATGAGCCGTGCGGCGATCATAGCCACCGGGCTGTGCATCGTGGTCAGTATGTTCAACAAAGAACACCGCATGACACCGAAGAAGTTCCTCGACGCACTGGAGACTGGCGGAAAGAACACGCTCAGTATCGCTGTCGCCTGCGGTATCGCGGGCATCATCGCGGGCGTTGTGACGATGACCGGCCTTGGCCAGGTGTTCATCGACGTCATCGTCGGAATCTCTCACGGCAACATGCTCATTGCGCTGATCTTCACCATGCTGTGCTGCATCATCCTGGGAATGGGCGTTCCGACGACAGCGACCTACATCATCATGGCAACAACCTGCGCACCGATCCTGACCACAGGTATGGGACTGAATGCGATCTGCGCCAGCATGTTCGTGTTCTACTTCGGAATCGTTGCGGATATCACACCGCCGGTTGCACTGGCTGCCTATGCAGGATCAGCGATTGCGAAGTCCGATCCCATGCGGACGGCACTCAACGCATCCAAACTTGCCATCGGTGCATTTTTAATTCCGTATATCTTCTGCCTGAATCCGGCCATGCTGCTGATCGATACCAACGTGCCTGAATTCGTCATGATTATCATTACGAGTGTCATCGGCATGTTCGCGATCTCCGCGGCGATAGAGGGATATATGGCGTCGACGCTGAATGTGGTGTTCAGAATTATTCTGGCCGCTGCCGGACTGATGCTGATCTATCCGGGAACATTGACTGATATTATCGGAATTGTCATTACAGTCGGAATCTTTGTCATCCAGATGACACAGAAGAAGGGCGTTTCCCCGGCCTGAGGGCGTTCTTGCAGAACATGCAGAAGGATGAACAAAAAGAAAAGAGGAGACAGATAATGGTTATTACAATCAGCAGAGAATACGGTGCATATGGCCGCTCTGTAGCGAAAGCGCTTTCTAAGAGACTGGGAGTCGAATACTATGATGTGGACTTTATCCGGATGACCGCGAAGAAGAGCGGCTATTCGGAGGAGGATGTCTCCCGGGAGGGAGAATCGCTGAGTGCGGGAAGCAGATTTATCAACACCTTCCTGAGCACAAGCGCCTATAACAGCTCTTACGATGAGATCTATCTGGCACAGAAAGAGGTCATCATGGACCTGGCAAAGAAGCCCTGCATTATGGTGGGGCGCTGCTCCAACATCATTCTTCGTGAGGCCGGCGTAAAGACGTTTGATGTATTCCTGCACGCCGATCACGCATTCCGCAGAGAGCATGCGCTTGAACTGAATGAATACGGGAAAGCAGATGTCGACAAATATATAGAGCGCTGCGATCATTGGAGAAAGACCTATTACCGTGCCTATACCGGCCATGAGATGGGAGATTATCATGACTATGACATGACCATCGATGTCGGAAGGATCGGTGTTGAGAAAACCGTAGAACTTCTGGTCAGCCTGATCGGCGATGTAAATGCAAACTGATTCCGGCATAGATTCATAGATGACTGGAATAGAAGATGCCTCCCCGCCTGCCGGGACCTGGTGGACAGATCTGCCAGGGTGCCTGCAGGCGGGGAGGCTTTTGCCTGCTCTGACCAATCCGTTTCGGTGACAGTCACCAGGCTGCTTCATAAAGCAGACAACCGGTAGAAAACTTCATAAAGCAGACAATCAGCTGGTTGCGTCATAAAATTTGACAAACCGATTCGCGATTGGTAGAATTAAACATATAGTTTGTTTTACGGAATATCTGTTTTTGTGTGATGTGTAACAAAACAGAAGCTATCGTTTTAGTAACATTGGTTATTATAGAAAGGAGTGTGAGAAAAAATGAAAAATAGGTTTCTGCGTGGTATCCCTGTAACGCTTGTGCTGCTTCTGCTGCTGTGCATCCCGGTATCGGCAAAGACAAAGTCTCTTGTGTTTGGAATCAAGGCGAATGAAGCAAAGGGCTCTGACAATTGGAGTTATAATGCCAGCTTCATGTTTGAAAACAGTCTGAAGGCCGGCGGCAAGGTGCCGACACTTTCCTGTAAGATCATCCTGCCGAAGGCTTTTATGGCAAAAAACAATACCTTTGCCATAGAGCCCAACATCGGGGTACATACTGCAGCTCAGCAGAATGACAGCTATCAGGGGGAACTTGAACGTAAGTACAGAATTGTTGTTTCTGTCAACAAGAAAGGAAAGGTTTCCCTGAAACTTAATAATGATCGTACCGGACAGGAAACGAAGCCGGGAAAGCTGGCCAAGATTAAGAAATCCGGAAAGAACTATATCCTGACGATCAGCGGCTTTCCGTTCGGGAATCGTCTGGACATGTGGGATGAAGAGAGCCAGAAATCTGAGTTTTCCGGTTTTGACACCAAAAAGGCTTACAGGTTCCAGCCGAGGATCAATATTCACAGCTGGGGTCCGCTCGCCAAAAAGCTGAGTGGCTGGATCTATTTCGACAAGGTCAAGGTGACTGCTGCCAAATCAATGACCGTCAGTTACAAAAACTGGAATATTGAAAACATCTGGTCAGATTTCTGGAGAAGAGGCAGAAACGGCAAGGTCTCCAAAACGATGAAAACCTTGTCCCATTGAGTCTGCGGGAGGATGCGCACGGATGCGCGCAGAAAGTGTGCCGCCTTAAGGCGGTGCGGAAAACAGATCCCGTGATCAAAAACCGGAAGTGATTACCGGTAGCAGAATCTCTCCGCCTCTGAAGGGCGGAGAGATTCTGTGTCCGGAATGGATATCCTGGTCTGGATCTGGCCTGAGGAAACTTTCGTCTTGACAGCCGCATGGAGTGTGAATATAATGTCTAAGTGTGCGCCGGACAGTCGCACGCTGTTTTCATGATGATTCGCATCTGCCTACCCCGGAAAGGATGCTTATCGATACCGGCAAGGCGGAGGTAAAACACCGCCGGGCTCAATATGATACATGGAGGATATTCGATAATGAAAACCTATATGCCAGGCGCAGCCAGCATCGAGAGAAAGTGGTATGTGGTTGACGCCGAAGGACAGACGCTCGGACGTCTTGCAACCCAGGTTGCGGCAACGCTTCGCGGCAAGAATAAGCCGATTTTTACTCCTTTCCTGGACACAGGCGACTATGTGATCGTCGTCAACGCGGACAAGATCAGCGTAACCGGAAAGAAGCTCGATCAGAAGACATACTTCTCTCATTCCAAATATATCGGCGGAGTCAAGGAGACAACCCTTCGTGAAATGCTCGCGAAGAAGCCGGAGAGAGTTGTTGAGCATGCAGTCATCGGTATGCTGCCGAAGGGCCCGCTCGGAAGAGCAATGGCCAAGAAGCTCTTCGTCTATGCCGGACCTGAGCACAAGCATCAGGCTCAGAAGCCGGAAACCATGACGATCTGATAGGAGGGAATGAACTTTGGCTACGGATAGAT
>CAMIVF010000129.1 GCA_946401715.1 uncultured Clostridia bacterium
TATCAATAGCAACTATGTACTTTTAGGATTTCAGATATCTTTCTTCCTGGATATCATATCCCGTTCCCCTTTCTCGTCAGGGACGGTTTCAGTTATTCAGAAAACCTCGCTTTCATGAATGATTGTAAATGTTTTACAGTTACAAACGCTTCACTTATCGATCTCATCTTCTCGGGCTTCCCTGAGCCCTCTGGCAGGTAATCCGGTCAATATGACAAGTTTCCGGTGCTTCCGGGATATCCAAACTGCTCCGATCGAACCTCTAATGTCGAGTCTTCGGGATATTCCGTCAGGCTTTCGTGCAGGGACCTTCCACTCTGCCGCTGTCATACTGACGCATCTCAAACGGTTCTTTCAAAACAACCAATAGGCAGGCCCCCCTTTCTTCAAGATTTCAGCTTCTTTGGAATGCTGATGCTTCTTTCTTATGTCTTTCACTTGATGAAACAAGTTTAGCAAAGGAATTTCCGTTTGTCAACCCCTTGTTGAAACAAATTTTAATATCTTTTTCCACGGTTGAAATTGATCAGGCACCCGTCAGCGATGATCTGCCGTTCATGGTCTGTCAGATCTCCCAGGGTCATCCAGATTTCCCGGAATGCGCCGTCGGCCGACACTGCAAATCCCATGATTTTCTCCCGCTTCTCCAGTACCGCCGCACGGATATCAGGCAGAAGGATCCAGTCGCCGTTTCCAAACGGCAGGTCTCCTTCAGGCATCATCAAAGGCAGCATGCCCCAGTTGATCAGGTTCGAGCGGTAACGCTTGGTTGCGTAGTGGAAGGCGATATTGGCCCAGCCGCCCAGAACCTTCTGGCAGGAGGCTGCCTGTTCTCTGGCGGAGCCGTCACCCGGCTTTACTGCGAAGATCACGGATCCGATGCCAAGCTTTGAACAATCTGTCTTTGATTCCAGAAGCCCCGGGAGCTTCTCGTCCGCCAGCCGCAGAGCCTGCGCAAGCTGCTCGTGCAGCGGCTGCTCTGTCTGAACAGATTCTGCCGCTGTCTCTTTCTGTCCCCCGGCGTCTGTCTCCCCGGCGGCAGCTGTCTTTGCAGCTTCCGCCTGCAGCGCCTCCACCGGATCACGTCCTTCCTCGATCGCCTTCTGCGCCAGCTGCACCGCCTTTGCGCGGCCGACATACGCCGGGTCCCTGCGCGAGAGCGTAAACTCCGCCAGGCCCAGCGGATTGCTGCGGAAGGAGCTGGTCTCACCGGACGGGATCAGTTCATCCGTGGTCGTCACCGGATCATGGATCTCACTGACCACACGCAGCAGAAGGTTCTCCGGAAGCGGACTCATCTTCGGCCAGTCCTTGATGTTGGGGCCAAACACCAGCTTCTCTTCCGGATGGGCCTCTCCTTTCGAATCATAGACACGGTTGTCATAGATCGTCCTGTCAAAGAAGTACTTCGGGTGCGAGAATTCCGTATCCACCTGTGTGGCCGCCGTCAGGAAGCCCTTGTTCGCGGCTGTGGCGGCAATGGAACGCGCATCCATCAGTGCGACCGAAGCGATCTGTCCGTTCTGCACCTTCGAGCCTTCCCGGTTCGGGAAGTTCCTCGTCGAATGCCGGATGGAAAATGCATTGTTCGCCGGAGTGTCTCCCGCGCCGAAGCAGGGGCCGCAGAAAGCGGTCTTCACCACGGCGCCGGCCTCGATCAGGTCGGCAAACTTTCCGTTCTTCACCAGCTCCATATAGACAGGCATGGATGCCGGATAGACGCTCAGCGTAAATGCGTCTGCTCCTATGCTGGCTCCTTTCAGGATATCCGCCGCCTCGCAGATGTTCTCGAATCCGCCTCCGGCGCAGCCGGCGATGATGCCCTGGTCGCAGTACAGTTTCCCGTCATGGATTCTGCTGCGCAGCGAATAATCAATCTTGTCGCCGAAGGAAACCTTCGCCCGCTTCTCCACCTCGTCCAGCACATCCGCCAGGTTCTGCTGGACCTCTTCAATCGGATAGACATTGCTCGGATGGAACGGCATCGCAATCATCGGGCGGATCGAACCCAGGTCCACCTCGATGCATCTGTCATAATATGCCGTACCTGCCGGCGCCAGTTCACGGTAAGCCGCACTTCGATGGTGAATCTCATAGAATTCTTTTATTTTTTCGTCTGTCTGCCAGATCGAACTCAGGCAGGTGGTCTCTGTCGTCATGACATCGATGCCGATCCTGAAGTCCGCACTCAGGTTCTTCACGCCCGGTCCCACGAACTCCATGACCCGGTTCTTCACATAACCCTTCTCAAAGACTGCACCGATGATCGCCAGCGCGACGTCCTGCGGGCCGACACCCGGCATGGGTTCCCCGGTCAGATACACCGCGACAACGCCGGGCATATCCACATCCCAGGTCTGCCCCAGCAGCTGCTTGACCAGCTCGCCGCCGCCCTCGCCCACAGCCATCGTGCCCAGGGCGCCGTACCGCGTATGGGAATCAGAGCCAAGAATCATGCCGCCGCATTCCGCGAGCATTTCCCTGGCAAACTGATGAATCACTGCCTGATGCGGCGGAACATAGATTCCGCCGTACTTCTTCGCGGCGGACAGTCCAAACATGTGGTCATCCTCGTTGATCGTTCCGCCGACCGCGCACAGAGAATTGTGGCAGTTGGTCAGCACATAAGGAATCGGAAACCGCTCCAGCCCGGAAGCGCGGGCTGTCTGGATGATGCCCACATAGGTAATGTCGTGGCTGGTCATTTTATCAAAATGAATCCGCAGCTTTTCTTCATTCCCCGATTCGTTGTGATCCTGCAGGATCGACCAGGCGATGGTTCCCCTGCGCGCGCGCTCCTTCGAAGTGGAGATTCCCTCCTTCGCAAGCAGCGCGTCTGCGTCCGCATTGTCAGGGATCAGCGTTGCTCCGTTTATCAGATATACTCCGCCACTGTGTATTTTCATTCTATGTCTCCATTCCACCGCCATTGCGCAGACGGCACATGCCTTTTCTTACTTTTCCGGCCGCTGTACATGAGGATCCCCTCTGCTTTCGAAGCCGGCTTCATACAGCATACGTCAGGGGGCACCCGGCGGGCGCCCCCTGTGTGTTTCAGTCAATTACAGATGATCATTACCTCTTCTCAAGCTGGGAAGAAGCGCCGTTGGATCCGAGGACATCCTTAATCTTGTGAGATACGATATCCTTCACATACTGACGGCCAACCTTCAGATATCCGCGCGGATCGAATACGGACGGATCCTTGATGAAGGTCTGGCGGATGCCGGCTGTCATGCCAAGGCGAAGATCGGAGTCGATGTTGATCTTGCAGACCGCGCTGCGCGCCGCCTGACGAAGCTGATCTTCCGGAACGCCGATGGCATCCTGAAGCGCGCCGCCGTTCGCGTTGATGATCTTCACATATTCCTGCGGGACGGAGGAAGCTCCGTGCAGAACGATCGGGAAGCCCGGAAGCCTTCTGGTCACCTCTTCGAGGATATCGAAGCGAAGCTGCGGCTTGGTGCCCGGCTTAAACTTGTAAGCGCCGTGGCTGGTTCCGATCGCGATGGCCAGAGAGTCAACGCCGGTCTTGTTGACGAATTCTTCCACGTCTTCCGGATTCGTGTAAGAGGAATCCTCAGCGGAAACATTCACATCGTCCTCAACACCTGCCAGCGTACCAAGCTCAGCCTCGACGACAACGCCGTGTGCATGTGCATACTCGACAACCTTGCTGGTGATCTCGATGTTCTTCTCGAACGCTTCGCCGGAAGCATCAATCATGACGGAAGTGAAACCTGAGTCAATGCAGTCCTTGCAGGTCTCGAAGTCCGGGCCGTGATCCAGGTGCAGCGCGATCGGAAGATCCGGATACAGGCCAAGCGCACCCTCAACCAACTTTACAAGATAGATCGAGTTCGCGTAAGCGCGAGCGCCCTTGGACGCCTGAAGGATGATCGGGGAATCCAGCTCATGGGCTGCCTCGGTAATTCCCTGGACAATCTCCATGTTGTTGATGTTGAAAGCGCCGATTGCATAGCCGCCTTCGTATGCCTTCTTGAACATCTCAGTCGTGGTAACTAATGACATATCGTTTCCTTCCTTTCTTTTATATAATTTGATGTAGGAAAACTGCCGCTTCTTCGGCACAACTGCCGGTTGCACCGACTGCTATGGGAATTATAGCGGTTTTTGTTCGCACGTGCAAGGTGAATATCCGTCTTCGGTATCATTGCATCCGGGAGCGGCGGCGCTTTGGACGTATCAGGCTTCCTCCATTTCCTTCACCAGCTTCGGCAGCGTCACTTCAAAGTCCACCCCATAGGTATCCGGTCCTGTCGTCCGGAACGTATACGCGATGGTCTCCTTGGTGTAGTCGCACGCAATCCGGAAGGCTTCCGGAAGACTCTTTCCTCTTGTCAGCGCGCCGGTTACCACGGACGAGAAGATATCACCGGTGCCATGGTAGCTCACCGGCACATGGTCCGTATAGTACTCAAAGGATTTCTTCGTCTCCGTATCCAGTCCCATGATGCCGATCTTTCCTTCTTCAAATGAAACACCGGTCAGCACGACGTATTTCGGTCCAAGCTGTGCCAGCGCGTCAAGCATATCAAGGATATACTGCCGGTCATACTGCGTCCGGTAGGGCAGGCCCGTCAGGAAAGCTGCCTCCGTCAGGTTCGGGACGATCAGGTCCGCCTTCGCGCAGAGCTTTGCGTTCTCCTTTGCGTACGCTTCGTCAAATGCGGGATACAGCTTGCCGTTATCCGCCATCACAGGATCCACGATGATCAGGTTGGAATCCGTCTTAAACTCATCGAAGAACTTCGATACGATCTCGATCTGCTCAAAGGATCCGAGGTATCCGGTATAGATCGCGTCAAACGCAAGCTTCTCTTTCTTCCAGTGCTCCGCGATCGGAACAATCTGGTCTGTCATATCTTTACACGTAAATCCGCTGAACATTGTATGCGTCGACAGCACCGCTGTCGGCAGGATCGCGGTCTCCACGCCCATCGCCGAGATCACCGGCAGGGCAACCGTCAGGGAGCACTTCCCGACACAGGAGATATCCTGGATGGTAACGATTCTTTTCATGATTTCTGCACCTCCTCCGTTATCATGTCCTTCTTTGGTTTCACATCATATATGCCTGACCTGTGTATGTCAACGAATCCCGTAAAATCCGGGAAAAGGCACAGTTTCTGTTTGTATTTTCAACGGAAGGACAGGATGGTGACCGCGGTGCAGACCGCTGCAAAGCTCCCCAGGATCAATGCCTGCAGTCTCATGTTATCCTTCATAAGACCCACACACTCCCGCACCGTTGCATTTGCCCAGAACCACCACTTCGTCGGCTGGCCCATGCCAACCGCCCTGAGGCCTGCCCTGCGCGCATAGAGTCCGCTGCGGAATACATGATAGTTTGTCGTCGCGTATGCAACCTTCGCATCCGGCTTGATTTTCTGCATCTTCTCCTTTGAGAATGTCATATTCTGCCATGTATTTACAGACTGGTCCTCTTCGATAATCTGCTCCTCGGGAATTCCCTGTTCCAGCAGGTACTGTTTCATGGATGCGCTTTCCGAAATCACTTCGTCAAAACCCTTGCCTCCGGACGTGATGATCAGAGGGGCTCTCCCGGTCGCTTCTTTCTGCCTTTCACAGAATTCGACCGCCCGGTCAATCCTGCCGCGCAGCAGTGGTGTAGGCGTTCCGTCTTTCCGGATTCTGCAGCCCAGAACGATGACAAAGTCCTTGTCCGAATCCGGCTCATAATGAGCCGCCAGAAACACCGCCAGAAATGAGCCGATCAGCATCGATTCCAGGTACAGATACAGGACCGCGCTCAGATTCAGTATCAGGTTCACCACCATCAGATACTTTCCGGGAACCGTAAAAGACTGATCGACACTGAGATAGATGAGAAGCAGCAGCCCTCCCGTCATCAGAAGCGCAAGGATGATACCCAGCACATTGACCAGACGCCTCCCTTCATGGCGGATCAGGGCAATATTGGACACACACAGCCAGACGGAAAAGATCAGGACAACCCCCAGCGACATGAACAGATAAGTGATCGCCGAATCCGCTATGAACCAGATAATGTCATAGGACGAAAAAGCGTCCGGTACCCGGAATATCCCGATGCAGTAACGGATGCAGGAGATCAGGAGAATCAGGAAAAACATGGCGAATCCCCTGTAATAGATAATGTTGTAGGAATACGGGTTGACCAGGTGCTGCTTCCAGGCAGCATACAGAAGCATCACCACCATGAGAGACAGAAACACGATATAACACGCACCCAGCTTCGCCGCCCCGGCGTCGGTATACAGAAGAAATGCAAACACCGCTGTCATGATGGCTGTGAACAGGAGAAAGAAATAGATATTCGGCTCTTTTCCTTTCTCGTCATCCTTCAGCATATATTGGATGGTCCACTGTTTCATCTGCTCCTCCTGCCGTCTGTTTTTCTGATGACTAATGCCCCGTCTTCCTTCTCCACCTTGAGCACAAAGTCAAACCGGTCGACGTCGACGCAAAGCGGATAGTCTTCCCTTGGGAAAATGTGCGCGAGCTTCGGATCGAAGAACTGCTCGCCGCCGTGATCCTTCAGATACGCAATCTTCGCATCCATGTCAAAGTCAGCACCCTCGAGCAGGGCTTTCATATAATTTGCCGCCAGAAGGTCTTCCGGCGCGCTCTTTTTGCCTGCGATTCCCATCGCGGTCAGGGAAACCGTCTCCGGGTCCTGCTCCCGGATATAGGCACAGACCGCTTTCGCATTGACCAGGCTTCCTGTCACAATCTGCGAAGCGCCCGCTTTCGCGGCGTTGACGATCCCCTGCGTTCCGGCACCGGTCGTATGGATCATCGTCTTTCCCTGAAAATCGTAGTTTACCGCATCCCACGGAGAGTTCCCCAGATCACAGCCCTCCACTTTGGCGCCGCCCCGTTCACCCAGCAGCACCCAGTCAGGATGCAGCTTCTTCAGGGCAAAGGCATCCTCCAGCGCGCCGATCGGATAACACGCGGCCGCGCCGCCGGCAAAGCAGTAGCATTCCGTCGTAAATGCGCGAAAGACATCGATGATCACGGTCAGGCCTTCCGCCTTCTTCGCTCCGTCAATCAGTTCCAGGATCTGTATCTTCAAGCTCTTTCCTCCGTGC
>CAMIVF010000130.1 GCA_946401715.1 uncultured Clostridia bacterium
AAGACTGGCGGTAACGAAAGAAGCGGTCAGGGCAGAGCCGGAAGGTCCCGGCCATATCGCTTTTATCAGCAGGGCCGATGGGACCGGAATCCCGGAACCGGCGCCTGAAGATCACACAAATAAGCGTTTTAAAATGGGCTTTAAGTATTTCAACTCTTTTATTTATGTGATAATATGTAATCAGGCCGGCATGTCTGAAAAAAATCGGACAGACCGTTTTCGGCAGCCGGGATCATACAGGACATTCCGGGCAGAGCACCAGAAGAAATGCAGTGAGGAGGTGCGGGATTTGTACAGGATCGGCGATATCCCCATGCCGCCCGGTTTCCGTTACAAGGAGATCTTTCTCCGCGGGAAACCCCGGCATGACAAGACAGATGCGTTTCGCATCCGCCACCCAAGTATGGATGCAGGCAGGCGGGCGAAGATCTTTGCTCCCTTCGACGCCCTGAAGGGATTTGACGAAGCAGTCGCGGCGAAGGATGAATTATATGAAGACAGAAGAGAACAAAGTGAGGAAGATCTGGCAGGGCTGAACCGGCGGCTGACGATCCTGCGGCAGCTGACTGCGAACAGCCGCCGGACCGGCGAACCTGCCGTGAGGATCTCTGTCACATACTATATTCCCTGCACAGATCCGGAAAGTGAAGCCTGCGGCCTCCGCGGTCAGTACCATACGGTCACCGGCATCTGCAGGAAAGTGGATCCGGACGTCAGCAGGAGCCTTCTGCTCGACCAAACAAAGATCCGCTTCCGGGATATCTTCCGGATCGAAAGTGATGACGGGATCTTTGAGGATCGGCGGCAGTGCAGCTTCCCGTAAGAGAATATTTTACCGCGCTTTCGTTGTCGGCCGCGTCTTTGTTTATAAGCTTAATTCAGTCTGTCCGGAACAATTCCGGCTCCGTCTCGAAAAGAATTTGTGCGAGTACTTTGTGATCCAGATACTGTACTCCATACTCACCATTATGAATCTTATTGGCTAACTTGCTGCTGTAATAGATCCGCATCGCGTCTTCAAAAGAGACCTTATATGTTTCAGCAATATAGGAGATAATTCTTTCTTCAAGATTCTCCTGATACACTTTTTCCAAAATATCTTCGCTCATTGCCTGTACCTCTTCGAAAGACCGAAACGCAAGGAGCTGATCTATCGCTTTCTGAGTGATGAACGCAATTTGGTCATATGTAGGATATACCTTGATTTCTTTCAGTGCCCGTTCCTTCTCCCAGATTCCCATGTGATACATATCAACCACACGGAAAACCCTGTCATTCGCGACCTTTCCGCAAATCAGATCATACTGCTGAAATTCATGCCTGCCGTCTCTGCAGCCACATACAAAATCTATCCACTCCAACAGATCCGGATCAAATGTTTTCACCGTTAATCCGTCTGTATTGTCCTGCATATCGTATATACTGACAATCGCCTTTCCGCTTCCAAGAAGAGCAGCTTTCCTTCTGGCCCACCGCACTGCCTGTTCGCGGACAGACGTCACATAAAACCCTTTCCCGAAATCCAGCGGCCGGTATGAATGACTGATATCAGGATTTTCAACAGCAACCGTCGAGCCATGATAAACGATCATACTTCAACCCCTCTGATGCCCAGATATTCTTTAATATCTTCCACAACATACTCTGTTCCCTGTGTATGAAGGATATCATAATGAGGAACGAGGTACTGATCAATACAGCCTGTACTCTGAAGTAATGCATATACATCGGCGGGCATTTTCCGCCATTTGTTCGCACAGGCATGAATCATATAAATAACAAATGAACATGATTCCCTGTTCATGACTTCAACACCTCCTCTGTCAGCATTTTGAAGGAGTGATCTCCGCTTCCTGAACGGTTGTTCCGGTGATCAGCTCATATGTTTCGATACTCATAACCACGAGATCGCCATATCCATTCTTAGTGACAAAAATCGGCTCTGCCTTTGCATGTGCTTTTTCAGACAATGCATTGGTATCTCTCAGGTCTTTCATTGGAATAATCTGCATCGTATGAGTCCCTCCTGCATAGAAAGTATATCATAGCCCATAAGCGGACTCAACATAATCATGTCTAAATTATGTACACCAAAAATAATAAAGCAACAGGCAGAACCCCTTTGTTTCGTCGATTCGTTACTGTCGGAAGCTCCGTCAGGATCTGCTTCTCCTATTTCTTTCCGGTTTTCTTCAGCGCCGCGCTTAAGGAGTTCGGGATCCCTCTCGGTCCGCGCACGGCGTAGATGCCGTACTCTTCTTTCAGTGTTTCAAAAGGAAATCGGTCCGGCGCAAAGCGTTTCTGCAGCCGGATCTTCATGAGCGCAGTGATCGTCAGGTTCCGGTCTGCGTACTGCCAGGGAATATCCGTCTCGGTCACCTTGCACTGATAGAGGATCGCCGATACCGGTGCAGCCACATACAGAAAGACCGTATCGCCCTTTTTGATGCCGGCACCCTGCTTCCAGTCGATCTCATCCGCATCATCGAAGGCGTGTTCGATATCGTAGTATTTCGGGTTCGCCGGAATGATCCATTCCTTCGGCGGACGGATCGTTTCTTTCTTCTTCGCAGATGCCGTCGCCAGAAAGCTCATATCCAGCAGATCATAGACCTTCTCGTCCGGCACGGTGCCATCCAGCAGCACTGTGATCCAGTGCATCTTGTTCATATGATACGCCGGCAGGATCCCGTCCTCCCGGATAAGCATATCCCGGAAGAACAGGTCGTCGATCTTCAGATCGATCACATCCACGGAAGCTCCGCCGGGCAGACCGAGGCTGGAAGCATCCACATCCATCACCAGTGCGAACCATTTGCTGTTGTCATCATGACGGAAGACCGCATAATCCGGGTAACGCTTCCATGGATATTCCGGAGAAGCGCCGTATTTCTTTTTGATGTACTTAAAAAGGATCTCTCTGTCCATTGATTCCTCGTTCTCCGTGTGTCCGGATTTCGGTCGCGCCTCAATCCAAAATTTTATACGGCTGCCACTTCAGGAAATCCCCGGAGACCAGCTGATAAAAGACGCCGTTGTACATTCCCTCGATGCTGTCATGGAAGCGGGATTCCCCGTGACAGTGGGCGTAGATCACTTTTGACGCGCCGTACGCCTCGGCCATCCTTGTAAAAACGCTTTCTTTCTCCAGCACGCTGGTAGGCGGGTAGTGCAGGAACATGATGAACTTCTGATATCCGTCCGCCTTTGCCGCTTCGAAGGAATCCAGAAGGCGCTTACGTTCCCGCTGTACGATCTTCTTCGCGTGCTCCTCCGCGTCCGCATCCCAGTCCACGATCCGCCCCCGCCGGTCGATCCAGAACGGGCCTTCAAAGGTAAACCCTTTCGTGCCGACGAGTGCGTAGTCCCTGTAGGTATAATAATTGCCCTGCAGAAATTCCAGCTTCCCGGCATACCGCTCGTTCAGAGCCGCCGTCTTCTTTGCGTCCCAGAACATATCGTGATTGCCGCGGGTCAGGATCTTTCTGCCCGGAAGATCACAGATATACTGCAGATCCGCTTCCGCCTGCGCCAGGTTCTTTCCCCAGCTGTGATCCCCCACCAGAACCAGCGTATCCTCTTCTGTAAGATGCTTTTCGCAGTACTCCCGAAACTTCTGCTCATGCTTCTTCCAGACGCGGCCGTGCAGCTGGCCGGGCGCCTTTAATTCAGATGTAAAATGCAGGTGCAGATCACCGATTGCATATAAGCTCATAACTCAAATAATGACCCTTCCTGTCTTTTTCAAATAACGGACCGGCACCGTTTTCGTCAGCCATACGCCGTTCGCAGAAAGATAAAACTTATAGCCGTCATCCATCATCTTCCGGCAATCTACCGTGTAGATCACCGGCTTTCCATGCCGGCTCCCGACCTTCTTCGCCGTTTCGATATCCAATGACAGATGCACATACAGCCGGCTCTTCGGAAGCAGTCCCTGTTTATCGATCGAGGAAACATACTTCTCGCCGGTCCCGTGGTAGAGGATCTCCGGCGGCATCGTTTCTTTCAGTTCCACATCGACCGGAATCGAATGTCCTTGATTAGCCCTGATCAGCGTATGATCTTCATTAAAAGAATACCGCTGCTTCTCATCTGTCCGGACGATCTCTTCCAGCTGATCCATATCCAGGTGATGGCCGCCGGCTGCGTTAATACCGCTGATCAGCTCCTGTACATCCGCCCAGCCGTGTTCATCCAGAGAGATCCCGATAACCTCCGGTTTGTGGCGGAGGATCAGGGATATGAATTTACTTGTATTTTTCATGCCTGCCAATGCTTTCCCCCAATCTTTCCTTAATATCCCGCGCCTGTTCTCTAAAACTGCCTGAAACCAGAACAGCTTATAGCATTCCGACTTGTTGTCAAACAGGCGGGACAGGGCAGCTATATTCAGCTGCTCGGAATAGGGAAGTTTCATGTTCATCATCGGTCCGTTCAATCTCTCAGGGCTTTCCGCGCCATCTCTTCGCTCAGCATATGCTCAACGCTATAACATACTGCATACATTCTGTAGCTGTTGCAGGATAAAATCACATCGGCGTACCGACCTCGATCAGATTTCCGTCCGGATCATAGAACCGGATTACCTTCTGTCCCCAGCTGTGCGTCATCAGCCTGTTTACGTACTTCACGTCAGGATAAATGCGCTCCAGTTTTTCGATAAACCCTTCGATATCGGCCTCCTCAAAATACAGCTCGCAGGAATTGTTTTCCGGGATAATGTCTCTTCCCAGAAAATCCTGCCAGATCTTTTCGTCCTGGAGCACCAGACCTTCAGTCAGGATCATATTTCCGTCATTATCAAGGACGAGATCCAGCCCGAACAGATCGTGATAGAACTGTTTGGAGCGATCGATGTCCTTAACGACGATCAAAACATTTTTCAGCTTCATAACATCTTACTCCTTCGGCCGGATCGGCATGTAGAATTCTTTGTATTCTTTCTTGAAATCAAAAGCCATGCTGCCGGTCTCCTCTGCGTTTTTCACCCCGCGGTTACATGTCCTCCGCGTCTATGCACGTAAATCCATTCTTCATCAGAAGCTCCGCCGTTACGCCAGGTTTGTCCGCCAGTTTCCCGGAAAATGTGCCGTCATAGCGCTGCTTCACGCCGCAGCTGGGACTTCTTGACTGCAAAATGATCAGTTCAGGCTGCTCACGCAGGGCAATTTCCAGGCATTTGGCAGCTCCTGCACGGAACTCCCTGTCTACATTTCTTCCGTCTTTCGTCGTAACTATGCCATTCACAATTTCAGACGGCACCCTCGGTGTCGGGAGTCCGCCCATCTGCTCCGGGCAGACAGGGATGACTTTATTGTCTGACATAAGCTGAATGACTTTTTCATTCCGGTTATTGCCGCCGTTATATTTACAGTTCTCACCTGCCAGGCAGGCGCTGACTACGATGACGCAGTTCACTGGCCTGTGTTCCTGCATGCTTTGGCACATGATCTTCATCCATACAGCTCCTTTAACACCAGCACGGTAATTCCCGGATTGTCACCTGGCATGATGCGCTTTACTTTCGGCTCGTACCGGTACCAGTCCCTGATCATGGTTCGCAGGTTTGTTCCGCGATGGTATCCGTGAATCAGCTGGATCTGGTAGGTCGCCGGTCCGGCAGACGCTATGGCTTTGTCAATGACGTTCATCGCTTCTTCCTGCCGCAGGCCGTGCAGATCGATCTTCACAAACGCTTCGCTCAACATAAATACCTCTTCAATTGGATCGAGGAACCCTGCTTTTCGCCGGATCCGTATTGGCAAAGGCCGGAACCGCCGTGCATCCGGCCGGTACAGTTACCGCCATTATATCAGCTGCAGGATTTCTTTTCATCACTCAGATAATGAAAAAAACCTCTGCTCAAAAGAACAGAAATCGGGACATCTGAAAAGGCAATGATCACATGTCCCAAAAACAGGACTTGATTATTTACCGCATCTTTTTTGCATGCTATACTGACAGTACCTATCTGTATCCACCTTAAAAGGCAGCCATATGCCGGACACAAAGGGAGGTTCCCCATGGCAGGCAAAGAACGCAAAGGCGATAATCAGAAGCTGAAAATGCTTTATCTTGCGAAGATATTTTCGACGGAAACGGACGACAGCCATTCGCTGACCATGCCGCAGATCATAGAAAAGCTGGCCGCCTGCGGTGTGAACGCGGACCGCAAGACGCTGTATCTGGATTTTGAAGAACTGCGGCATTTCGGACTGGATATCATTGCCGTCAAGGAAGGACGTGAGTGTTTCTATCATCTGGGGAACCGGGACTTTGAACTGCCGGAGCTGAAGCTCCTGGTAGATTCGGTCCAGTCTGCCAAGTTCATCACGGATAAAAAGTCAAAAGATCTGATCAAAAAGCTGGAGGGGCTCGTCAGTAGGTACGAAGGAAAGCAGCTGCACCGGCAGGTCGTCATCTCCGGCCGGATCAAGACCATGAACGAGAGCATCTATTACAACGTCGATAAGCTGCATCAGGCCATCGGCGCGGATGCACAGATCCGCTTCAAGTATTATCAGTGGAACGTCGAAAAGAAAATGGAGCTGCGCAAGGACGGCGCGTGGTACCAGGTCAGTCCCTGGGGACTCATGTGGGACGATGAAAACTATTATCTCGTCGCCTATGATGCCGAAGATAACAAGATCAAACATTACCGCGTCGATAAGATGCTCCGGATCTCTGTCGTCGATGCGCGCCGCGAAGGGAAAGAAGCGTACAGAAAATTCGATCTTCCCCGTTATACCAAGAGCCTCTTCGGCATGTACGGCGGAGAAGAAACCAAAGTCACGATCGAGGCCGAAAATTCCATGGCCGGCGTCCTGATCGACCGCTTCGGAAAAGATATCTTTATCGCTCCGGTCGACGAGAACCACTTCAGGACCGTAGTGAACGTAGCCGTCAGCAACCAGTTCCTCGGCTGGATCATGGCCCTCGGAGGAGGAATCAAGATCGTTTCGCCGGATACGGTCGTAGATCAGATGAAGGCAGAGATCCGGCGGCTCAGTATGCAGTATGGGGCAAATATATAGAGGAGCGCGACAACTCGTTAAGGAAAGAATCGAAGATGGTGCAAACGAAAAAGCAGCATTGCGCTTTCC
>CAMIVF010000131.1 GCA_946401715.1 uncultured Clostridia bacterium
GCGTCCATGGGCAAGACGGCGCAGAAGATCGGGCGCAGGGCGAGGGAGCGCTTCGGCCCGCGCATGGGCAAGCTGCTGCCGAGTTACTTCGCCATGGTCTTTGTGTGGACACTGACCGGACTGTGGCACGGGGCCAGCTGGACCTTTGTTGTCTGGGGCTGGCTGAACTTCGCGATTATCGTATTCAGCATGCAGGCTGCGCCGGTCTATGACTGGCTGAAGGGGAAGCTGCATATCAAGGATACATGTATTCTCTGGAGGATCTTCCAGGTGATCCGCACCATTCTTCTGGTGAGCATGCTCAGGATCTTCTACTGTAGCCCGACGGTCGGTGCGGCGGTGGATTATATCCGTATGATCTTCACGCCGAACTGGAGCCTGCTCTGGAAACAGCCGACGCAAGTGCTGATTACAGCCTGTGCCGGCACGCCTGTTGCCATGAAGTACATTCTTGCCGGAACCCTGTGCATCTTTATCGTGGATCTCGTCAAAGAAACCGGAAAGAAGATCCGCATCCCGATGCCGGTCCGCATGGTTTTCTGGGGATTGTTATTCTGCGTCCTGCTGATCGGCGGCGGCGGCGGTGATGCTTCTGTAGGAGGATTTATGTATGCGCAGTTCTGATGAGAAAAAGACAGGTGCTGCGGGCGGGACCGAAGTACAGAAGGATAAAACTAAGAGCGGGAACGAAGTGCTGAGCGACGGGAAGAAGAACAGTACGGGCGGAAGCGAAATGACGGGCGGCGGAACGAAGGGCGGCAGCCGGAAAAAGCTCTATCTCACCCGCGCGGCTGGTGTCGCTATCCTGCTGACTGTGATTCTGTGTGTGAACTATGCAGCCTCCATCTGTTTTGACAGCATCCATGGCGCTGATTATTACAACTATGACATCGACCGGCTGGAGAGAGAGCACGCGGACGTAGACATGGTCATCGTGGGTGCCTCCCAGGTATATCACGCATGCAACCCCGATCTCATTTCCGAAGAAATGGGCATCGGTGAGGTGATTGACTGTTCTTCGGCCAGTGCCAACAATGACGGCCAGTATTACATGCTGCGCGATCTGCTTCGCAGGTTCGATCCTGAGTATGTGGTGATCGATATGTCCTGGCGCAAGTTCCTGGACAAGGGCGAGAATTTCATGAACCGTGGGAAGCTGCTGATGGCGGATCGTCTGAAGTGGCCGGACAAGCTGGATTATGCGTGGCACTGTTTCAATGTGGAGCAGACGCTGAACCTGCTTCTTCCGATGTACCGGTTCGGCGGCAACGTGTGGGGAACAAGCCAGCTGAAGCTGCATTACAACGACCGTATGGCGGTCAGAACAGGAAACTGGATCGACGAATCGGAACGGAACTACCGGAAGAACGGATACTGCTGGTACAGCAGAGGCGTGAAGCCCTGCGGCATCCCGGCCGAGGTGAATTATTATTCGGATGATCTGATCATTGAATATGAAAAGAGCTGGATTGAGAAGATGTGGGAACTGTGCGATGAGCAGGGAATCCAGGTTGTGTTTACGACGCTGCCCACGTCGATGGAAGAGCTCTACAGTATAGAAAACTACCAGGCATCGGCAGACTATATGAAAGCCTTTGCCGCGGAACGAGGCTGCCAGTATCTGAACTACAACCTGTTGAAGAACCGGGACAAAATCCTGCCTGATACGATGTATACAGATGAGCTGCACCTGACCGGAGAAGGATCCCTCGTATTTTCCAGGATCTTTTCAAAACATGTCAGCATGGCATATAACGGTGAGGACACCAGCGAATTTTTCTACGATAACATCGAGGATCTGAAGAAAGAGGTCCGGCGCGTGGTCGCCTGCAACGCGAAGGCTAAGCCTGACGGAAAGGGAAATATAAGGGTGGAAGCCATCAGCCTGCACAATGATGACATCATCCCTGAGTACCGTCTTTTGGTTGCGAGTGAAAAGGATCTGCGTTCGCACCATGAGGACAAGGAAGGCTCCGGCGGCGATGACCGACCGGACAACAATGATGAACCGGGCAGTGATGACGACATCAGCGGAGACGATGAAGACAGCGGCGGAGATGAAGACGCGAACGGCGAAGGCGCCGGCGGAGACGACGCCGGAGATAACGCCGGTGACGGAGCCCGGACCGGAGATGACGCCGATGACGGAGCAGATGCCGGGGCAGAAGGTGAAGATTCTGACGTTGGTACACAGATCCGTCCGTGGCAGGACGACCCCGTCTTTGTGGTGAGTCAGTCCGAGATACCTGCCGGCTGCTTCCTGAGACTGGAAGCCCGCCAGAAAGGGCAGACCGAGGAATACGCTTTCGCGAACAGACTGACGTCCTGGTACAGAAAGCTATAAGAAAGCAGCTGCGGATTGTGGTTTAGAGTCAGCAAAAACATTGCGAAAGAAGCTGCTGCAGAGAGCTTTGGAAAAGTAGCTGCTGACTATGGCAGACTTGAATTTTCAGAAACAGGGAAAAACGATGGAAGAAGTAAAGAAACAGGCGCGGTCTCTGGCGGACGCGGTATACAGATATGCGAGTCTGCGGCCTTCGGTGTATGCGGTCATCGACAAGAAGGGCCCGCATACTTACGAACAGCTGTGGGACGAGATTGTACTGTGCGCACAGCTTCTGAAGGAGCATGGTGTCGGACAGGGCGACCGTGTTGTGATGGAGTGCACGCAGGATGCGCTGTTCCTGTCGGTGAATCTGTCCTGCCAGCTGCTGCAGGCAATCTTTGTCGGTGTGGAGCGCAGGATCGCGCCCGGTCGTTTGGCAGAGATCGTTCGGCAGACAGAGCCGGCCATGCTGCTGACCGCTAAAGCGGTGGAAGGACTGGGAAAGACCGGACCAGACGCGGAAGATGCTTCTGGAGAAGGGGCAGCCTCCCAATTGATTGTGAAAGAATTCGAAGCACTTCTGAAGGAGAAGCGCGCGCAGGAGAGAGAGCAGACAGGAAATGGAGCGTTCGCTGTGCAGAGCAGGCTTCCGTTTGTAGCTGAGGTGGTACAAAACCTCGATCCGGAGACTGTATCCGAGATTCTCTTTTCGACCGGGACAACCGGAACGACCAAGGGCGCGGTCCTTACAAACCGTGCCAATATCGCGAATGCCCAGAACATTATCGATGGTGTGCACATGGGCCAGGAAGCAGTGGAGCTGATCCCGCTTCCGATCAATCATGCCCACGGACTCAGAACCTCATACGCGCATTTGCTGAACGGAAGCACCGCACTGATCGTGAACGGAATTACATTTCCCAGACTTGTCTTCGAACAGATGGAGAAGTACAGCGCCAATGCGATCGACCTGTCGCCGAGCGCGGCGCAGATGCTGATGAACACCTCAGCCGACAGGCTGAAGGAAATCTCAGGCAAAATCGAGTATGTCGAGGTGGGCGCAGCCTTTCTGCCGGAATCAACCAAGCAGATGCTGAAGGAATGTTTTCCGACCTCACGCTTGTATAATTGCTATGGCTCCTCCGAATCCGGAAGGACCTGCAATCTGGAATTCAATAAAGACGACCGTGGCTCCGGATGCATCGGACTGCCCGTGCCCAACGCGACATTTGCTGTGATGGACGCGGACGGAAAGCCCATGCAGTCGGACGCCGAACACACCGGACGCCTCGCTTCTGCCGGCCCCATGAATATGTCGGGGTACTGGAAAGCGCCGGAACTGAGCGAACAGACGCTCAGGGATGGATATGTCCTGACAGCTGATGTCTCATATATCGATAAAGATGGATACATCTATGTCCTCGGGAGGCAGGACGATGTAATCGTATATAAAGGCATCAAGATCTCACCCGAGGAAATCGAAGAAGCAGCGATGGGCTGCAGCCTGGTTGCCGACTGTGCATGCATTCCGGAAGCGGACGAAGTTGCCGGGCAGGTGCCGAAGCTTTTCGTTGTACCGGCAGACCGGGCGGCCTGGAAGGAAGCAGAGTTGTTCACTTACCTGAAGGAGCATGTCGATGACAACCGCATGCCGAGGACCATTGTATTGATCGATGAGATTCCGCGGACTTATAATGGGAAGGTGCTGCGGAAGGAACTGGCGAAGGTGCAGGCGTAGTATCCGGCTGCCCGGTGAGGAAGTGAAGGGCGGCTGACGTGGAGAAGGAAAGCAAGTTGGAAGAATCCTTGTGTAAAACCAGAAGACCAGTAATAAAAAAACAAGTGGAAAAGATAAGAAGAGGGAAAAAACATGGCTAACGAAAACGACAAGAAGCAGCTGATCGAGATTCTCGCAAGTGTCCGCCCGGACGTGGACTTCCAGGAAGAAGACGCGCTGATCGACGACGAGATTCTTTCATCCTTTGACATTATCGCCATGGTGAGTGAGATCAACGTTCAGTATGGGATCGAGATCCGCGTGGACGATCTGCTGCCGGAGAATTTTAATTCGGTCGACGCGATCCTGGAGCTGATCGAACGCATGGAAGATGAGTGAAGATTCGTTCAGTCAGAGGTGATTACCCGGACGGGGAAAAGCATCAAAAACCAACACAGAAAAACCAAATCCAAAACTCCAAAAAGCAAATATGTGTAATCTTGATGGTTTACACATATTTGCTTTTGCGTTATACTAGGAAAGACATCTTGTTTAAAGGACGCAGCTTAACAGAAAGCGGGCGACCTGACACAGATACTGCTAGTAAAGCGGTATGGAGAGGAGAAGTGGATATGAAGAGTAGGAAACATGTGTTGAAGATTGCTGCGTTTTTCGCAGTAGTAGCGATGCTGCTTGGCGGCACCATCTCTACATGGGCACGCGATATTAAGAAGGTTTATCACGTATCTGCGGGTAACAGTGGATTCTGGATTGAATTGGATGTGGGTGAGAGCATCTCCAAACTGAAGGTGAATAAGAAAGGGCTGAAGTTAAAGGCCAGGAACAATAATTATCATGAATATGATGTCGTAGACAAAGCAGCGAATGATGAATATAACAAGGAGAATAAAGACGATCCGGCAAAAGCTGGCAGAACTGTATATGTCAGAGCGTTTTCGACTAAAGCCGGAAAATACAGTGTGACCTTTGCCATCAAGAAGGGGAAGAAGACAGTTAAGAGGAAACAGAAGATTACGGTATATGTCGGGGAGCCTCTCTCCTCAGTCAAGTTCGCCGGAAAAACCTATAAGACGCTTGGGAAGTATCAGGGAAGCAAGTATACGGATCCGTTTTTCTCGTCTAGTAGTTTTGTTACGAAGAAGAGCAAGGGAAAGTTCTCTGCAAAAGCGGGCTATGGATATAAAGTGGTTGCAATTACCTATGAGACGTACAATTCGAAAACGGATGAGTGGGATACCAAAGCCTACAAGAAGGGCTCTTCTGTGAGTCTGGTCAAGCAAAAAGGCTATACGGATAAATATGATAGAAGTTATAACGGTACCAAATACACCAGAAAGTATACATCGGATCATAAAGCCATTGATTTCACAGTATATCTGAAGGATACGAAAGATTCGAAGAATAATAAATATACTTCCAAATATGTAAAAGGTAAGTATGCTGATTCTTACTCTGTATCTTTCATAAAGTATGATTGATCTTCTGCTGTTTTATTGCAGCCGGCCGGCCGGGATTTCCCGGCCGGCTTTTATTTTTGGGAAGTCGGCGCAGGACCCGATTCGGGTGTTGACACCATACGGTGCGAGTGATAGAATTCGGATAAGCATTTGCTTATAACGTTATTACTGTTAGCTAATAGTAAAGGTTGGAACTTCAAATGGAAGAAAAGAAAGACCGGCGGCGGGCACTGATCACAAAGATCGTGTTCATAATAGCCATGCTCGTGCTGTGGGAGATTCTGGCGAAGGCGCATATCTTCGGCAAGCGGTCGGAGCTGGTGTTTCCGCCATTGGAGCAAATCGGCGCGGCATTTATCAAAAACTTCTCTACCGGATTTGCCGGTACGAGCCTGTGGCTGTATATCCTGAATTCGATGCTGCTTCTGCTGGAAGGACTTGTGATCGGAATCGTGATTGCATTTGTCTTCTCCGGACTGAGCATGGTCAGCAAGACCATCGATACGATCTTTAATCTGTGTGTATCGATCTTTGACCTGCTTCCGGGCGTGGCGCTGCTGCCTGTGGTGATTGTGATCTTCGGCGTGAAGCCGGGCGTCATCGTCTTCCTGGTGGTGCATGCGGTCCTCTGGCCGATGGCCAGAAATGTGCTGGATGGGTTTAAGGCGGTTCCTGAGATTTATGTCGAGTCGGGGCGCAACCTGGGGATGAACAGCTACCAGATGCTCATGGGGATCTATGTGCCGGCTTCTGCGACTTATATCATCTCCGGACTGAAGGTTGGCTGGGCGAGAGCCTGGCGCGGACTGCTCAGCGCCGAGATGATCTTCGGCATTGCGTCGATGCCCGGCATCGGCATGTACATCAATCAGATGCGTACCAACATGAAAAATGCGGAGATGTACGCGACGCTGATCGTCATCATCATCATCGGACTGGTGGTTCAGTACGGTATTCTGGAACCCATTGAACGCGCAACTGTGAAGAAATGGGGGCTGATGAAATGAGTGAGACTGTACTGGAAGTCAGGAACCTGTCGAAGTCATTTTTGAACTCCGGCGGAAAAGAGACGAATGAAGTTCTGAATGACCTGAGTCTGACGGTAGAGAGAAATGAATTCCTCTGCATCCTTGGTCCGTCCGGCTGCGGTAAGACAACGCTGCTGCGCTGTGTGGCGGGGTTTGAGACGTATGAGGGTGAGATTCTGACAGAGCGCGGCGTGACGCACGGACCGGGCACGGACCGGATCATGGTGTTCCAGGATTTCAACCAGCTGTTTCCGTGGAAGACTGTCGAGAAGAACATTCAGCATGCGCTGAAGCTTCAGGGGATCAAGGACAAGACACTCCTGAAGAAGAAGTCAGACGAGGCGCTCCACAAGGTGAAGCTGGACGGGTATCAGAATTACTATCCGTATCAGCTGAGCGGAGGCATGAAACAGAGAGTCGCCATCGCGAAAGCATTTGCCCTGAAACCGGGGATCATCCTGATGGACGAGCCCTTCGCCGCCCTGGATGCCATGACGAGAAACCGTCTGCAG
>CAMIVF010000132.1 GCA_946401715.1 uncultured Clostridia bacterium
GGAATTTCCAGCTCTTTGGAAAGATCCATGCATGCGTTATGCCTTGCATAGTTCCAGTTCTTTACAGACGGGGTGGCAAGAAGCAGAAGGCTTGCGCCCTTCTTCCGGCAGAAGGAATCGATCCGTTTCACATAATACTTGTTGATCGCGCCGATCGGATCCCGGTCATCCCTTTCGGCCATATAGATGTCTGTCAGCTCAGCCGGCGCCGCGGTCGAGCGCATCGCGTGGTAATAGCCCTTCCGGACCTCGCGTGAGGTGTACGCTGAAACCGTGGTGAAGTCTTCCGGTTTCAGGTTCTTCCACCGGTCATGCCAGCGAATCACGGGAAACACGGACTTTGCGGAGGTCATCAGCGCATCCTTCCAGTCAAACGACGAAAAGATGCAGTTGCAGTCCAGGATCACCAGCTTCGGGCTCTGATACCGGAAAACCAGCTTCAGCATCTCATACGCCTCACTCAGGTTCTCCATGTTGATCCCGCAGCAGTAGGAGGTAAACCCTGCGATGTGGAACATCTCCATCGGCGACACATTCGTCCTGGACTCACTGTCTCCCAGAATCACGGCATCGATGGAATCCGCCGGTTCCGCCTCGAATCCGTACGCGGCCCAGGCGTCATGACCCGCTTCCTGTGTATTGTTCTTCGGCGCGGTCAGATTGGAAAGGAACAAAAGCAGTATGCATGTCAAGGCCACCGTCAGAAGCGCCGGAAGGATCATTTTGATATATTTCATCCCACGCCTCCTCAGAAATTCGCGTAGATCGGGTCTACCGGTACATAGCCTGCTCCGTACGCGCCAAACAGCACGATCAGGCTGACAAACAGTGCAGTGATCAGAGCGCGCATCAGGACGGGCTTCTCATAGAGCTTCTGTCTCACATTGACCTCTTTTTCCTTCAGCAGGCTGATCACAAACACAAACACGAGCACCGCCAGGACGATGACATAATCCTGCAGGTCCATCCCCAGTTTGAGGGCTGTTCCGTCCGTAAAAGAGCGAAGGGACGCATGCCGGAAGATCCGGACAAACATCTGCAGTCCGTGCTTCAGGCTCAGCGCGCGGAAAAACATCTCGCCGATGGCTACCAGCAGCGCGGTTCGGATTCTCTGGAAGAAAGCGTACGGCGCGCTCTGCCTGTTGATGGAATGCTTCTCACAGAAAGACATCACCACAGGCGTGAGAAAACTTCCTGCCGTAATCAGGGAAAAATGATACATGCCGAAGAAGATATAGCTCCATCCGGCTCCGTGCCACAGGCCATTGAACAGCCAGACGGCGAACAGTGCCACAGCACCTGTGATGACAGGCCCGTAATGGTTGCCGAATCTGGCGCGGCATTTCTTCGTCAGCTTTTTCAGAGGGGCGGACATGGACAGCGGATAGAAGATATAATCCCTGAGCCAGGCGCCGAGTGTGATATGCCATCTGGTCCAGAATTCGGAGATGGTCTTTGAGAAAAACGGCTGCCGGAAGTTCTCGGGCAGAAAGAAACCGAAGCACTCTCCTGTTCCGATGACAATGTCGATCGTCCCGGAAAACTCCATGTACTCCTGCACCGTAAACAGGACAGCGGCAAGAAAGACCATTCCGCCGTCATACCTGGCGAAGTCTGTATACAGCAGCTCTACCGCCATATTGACACGGTCCGCCACGACCAGCTTCTTCATCACGCCGTAGAGAATCCGCCACAGTCCCTTCTGGAAGTTTTCTCCCTTGATCCGTTCGACTTCCCAGATCTGCCCGGCAGTGGGCGCATAGCGTACGATCGGGCCTTCCATCAGAAGGGGGAAGAAGGACAGCCACAGGGTAAGCCGGAAAAAGTTCCCGTCTGCAGTCTGCTTCTCATTCCGTACGTCAAACACATAGGACATGGCCTGCAGCGTATAGAAAGAGATGCCGACCGGAACTGCGGTCACAGGGATCCCAAACTGCAGCCCGGTTCCGGTCCTGGCTAACACCGCATTCAGATTCTGTAGAAAAAACGGGGTATACTTCAAAGAAAGCAGGATCCCGAAGCAGATCACGCCGGCCAGAATGGTCCAGGCGCGCAGCTTCCGGCTGTATCTCTCTTTCAATTTCCTGCGCGCGTCTCTGTCTTTTCTTTCGATCTTTTCAAACGCTTCGCTGCGCGACTGAAAAACATGCTTCATGCGAAGGCCGATCAGCCAGACAGCTGCGCATACAGCCACATGCCACAGAAGAAGCGGGCCGCTCAGGTACCAGAAAAAGCCATAGCTTGCTGCCAGGAGAAGCACTCTGCGCAGCTGTTTCGGAAGCACCAGGTATCCCATCAGTACAGCCGGAAGAAATACCAGGAGATATTCAATGGAGCAATAACTGATCATGTCGAAATGCAATATCCTTATTCGTATTCTGCCCGCGGCAGTGACTCACGATATTGAGACAGCAAGAGAGGCGATTTCCCTGGCCGCCTGCTGAAACGGTTTGCCGTCATTGACAAACACCACGTCCGCCGCAGCCTGGTATATCGGCTCCCGCTGCGCAAGAATCCGGACAATCTTCTCTTCCAGCGTACCATCTCCCTGATGAAGGAGGGGCCGCTTCGTATCCTGCGCCAGGCGTCTGGCCAGCGTATCGATTCCCACCTTCAGGTATACCACCAGTCCTGCCTTATGAAGCAGCGGGCGGTTTTCCGGCTGCATCACAAGGCCACCGCCGACCGACAGCACATACCGGTCCTTCCTGCCGCCCAGCTGCCGGATCGTCTCTGTCTCAAGGCTGCGGAAGTACGCCTCTCCCTTCGTTTGGAATATCTCACTGACCGGCATCCCTTCCGACTGAACGATCATATCATCCGTGTCAAGAAAAGGAACCTGCAGAATCTTTGCAGCTGCCTTGCCCAGGCTCGTCTTTCCCGCGCCCATGAAGCCGGTTAATACGATGTTACAGTTCATGTTCATTGGAAAAACTCCCTGAATGCCGGTACAGCCACAGGATCGGACGCTCCAGAAAGCGCTTGAGCACGATCTGGATCTCTTCCTTCGGATGGATCGGAAGCACCATGATCGTCTTCAGGCCCATGAAGCTTCCGCCCCACAGGTCCGTAAAGATCTGGTCCCCGACGACGACAGTGGTTTCCGGATTTGTCCCCATGAGCCTCATCGCTTCTTTGTATCCGCCCGAGAGCGGTTTATGCGCCAGAGCGACGGTATGCACATGGACGTCCTTGTTAAACATTTCAACCCTGGGACTTTTGTTGTTCGACACAAGGCAGCACGCAAACCCGATCTTCTTCAGCCGGGCGAACAGCGCGATCGCCTTCTGGTCCGCCGGCGCACCGTGCGGGACCAGCGTATTGTCTATATCAAATATAATCCCGCGGTATCCTTCCTGATAGAGCCTCTCAAAATCAATCCGGTAGGCGGACGGGATCAGCTCGGAAGGGAAAAAGGGATTCTGTTTCATCTTTCGTTTACTCCTGTTATTCTTCCTCAGCCAGTTCCCATCAGATCGAAGATACTCATCTGATTCGATTCCGGCAGGCCTTCCAGTATGTGAAGCCTGACCAGTTTCTCGACAACCGTCTTTGCGCAACCGGTTCTTTCCCGGAAGTTGTCAAGCGACAGGAACGGCCCATCCTTCACCGCCTCTGTGATGGCTGCGGCAGCATTGTCCCCGAGAGAGTCAATCTTATTCAGGCAGGGCATGATCTTCCCGTCAATGACGCACATCTTTGTTGCCTTGCACAGCTTCAGGTCAATCGGCATGAACTCATATCCGCGGGCGTACATTTCCCGCACGACCTTCATGGCCTTGTACTGTTCCTGCTCCTTCGGCTGGATGCTGCTTTGATCCTTTGCCTCGTATTCTTCCATGTGGCGCTTCAGAGCCTCCGGGCCAAGGCACATCAGCTCATAGTCAAACCCCGGCGAACGGATCGAGAAGTAGGCAGCGTAATAGGCCAGCGGTTCATTGATTTTGAACCAGGCGATCCGCCAGGCCATCATGACATAGGCGGCCGCATGCGCCTTCGGGAACATGTACTTAATCTTCTTGCACGAGGTAATATACCACTCCGGCACATCGTGCGCACGCATGGCCTCTTCCCACTCTTTGGTCAGGCCTTTTCCCTTCCTGACCTTTTCCATGATGGAAAATGAAAGCTCCGGGTCCAGTCCCTTTCCGATGAGGTAGACCATGATGTCATCACGGGTACAGATTGCCGTGGAGATCGTGCAGGTTCCTGACATAATCAGCTCCTGCGCATTGCCCAGCCACACGTCGGTTCCGTGGGCAAGCCCGGCGATCCGGACCAGATCGGAGAAATACTGCGGTTTCGTGTCCACGAGCATCTGGATCGCGAACTCCGTTCCGAATTCCGGTATGCCCAGAGACCCCAGAGGACAGCCGCCGATCTCCTCCGGCGTGATGCCCAGGGCTTCCGTACTCTGGAACAGGCTCATCACCTTCTTGTCGTCAAGCGGGATTTTCGTGGCCTGCACGCCGGTCAGATCCTCCAGCATACGGATCATGGTCGGATCATCGTGACCGAGAATATCCAGCTTCAGCAGGTTATGGTCGATCTTGTGATAATCAAAATGCGTGGTGATCGTCTGGTCGTCTGTCGGCGGATGCTGCACCGGCGTAAAGGAATTGATATCCTCGCCGTAGGGCAACACGATAATGCCGCCCGGATGCTGACCGGTTGACTTCCTGACATCCGTCACGCCGACGGAAAGACGCTCGATCTCTGCACGCCTCCTGTGCTCATTTTTCTTTTCAAAATACTTCTTCACATAGCCGTAAGCGGTTTTGGAGGCAAGCCCTGTCACGGTTCCCGCGCGGAAGGTCTGGCCCGCGCCGAAGATCACTTCTGTGTACTTGTGTGCCTTCGACTGGTATTCCCCCGAGAAATTCAGATCGATGTCCGGCTCCTTGTTTCCCTTGAATCCCAGGAAGGTCTCAAAGGGGATATCAAAACCCAGTTTTTCCAGCTTCGCGTGGCACTGCGGACACTCCCGGTCCGGCATGTCACAGCCGGCCATGCCGTCAAACTGCCGCACCAGCTCGGAGTCGAAATCCGTATAATGGCACACCGGGCACAGATAATGCGGGTGGAGGGAATTCACCTCCGTGATGCCGGCCATATTGGCGACAAAGCTCGAGCCGACCGATCCTCTCGATCCCACCAGATACCCGTCCGCAACGCTCTTCCACACCAGCTTCTGCGCAATGATATACATCACAGCAAACCCGTTGGAGATGATGGAATTCAGTTCTTTCTTCAGCCGCTCCTCCACCACCTGCGGCAGGTTTTCACCGTAGATCTCATGCGCTTTGTCGTAGCACAGCCTGGTCAGCGTCTCATCCGAGTCGGGAATGACAGGAGGACACTTGTCCGGACGGACCGGACTGAACCGCTCGATCCAGCCGGCAATCAGGTTGGTGTTTGTGATCACAACCTCTTTCGCCTTCTCCTCGCCCAGATACTCAAACTCCTGCAGCATCTCCTTCGTGGTGCGCAGGTACAAAGGCGGCTGGTCGAAGCCGTCCTCAAAATCCGCCATCAGAATCTCTCTGTAGATGGCATCCTCAGGATTCAGAAAATGTACGTCGCACGTGGCAGCGACCGGCTTTTGGTACTGTTCTCCCAGCTTTACGACCGTCTTGTTGAACCGCTTCAGGTCCTCCATGGTCTTTGGCTCATTTCTCAGGTTCCCGTCTTTGTCATACCTCGGCACCGTCAGGAAATGATTGTTTCCCAGAGGCTGGATTTCCAGGTAGTCATAGAAATCCACGAGTTTTTTCAGTTCACGCTCTGTCGCGCCTCTCTCGATCGCCTGGAAGAGCTCTCCGGCCTCACAGGCTGAACCGATGATCAAGCCTTCCCGGTGCGCCCTTAAAAAGCTTCTGGGCAGAAGGGGTCTTCCTGTGTACATATACTTCAGGTGTGACTCAGAGACGCAGCGGTACAGATTCACCCTGCCGGTCTCATTCTTCGCCAGCAGAATAATATGGTAATAATGCAGATGGCAGATCTGCTCTTCAGGGCACCTGCAGTTTTCATTGATCTCATCCAGCATGCCAAGGCCGCGGTCTGAAAGCATCGACAGGAATTTCATGAAGATCCCTGCCGTACACTCCGCGTCGTCCACGGCACGGTGATGATGCCCCAGCGGAATGTTCAGCGCTTTGGCTACCTGGTCCAGCTTAAAGCGGGACAGGTTCGGCAGAAGAGACCGCGCCAGCGTTACGGTATCGATCGTTGTGAAATCATGGGCAATGCCCAGACGATCACAGTTTTCCTCGATAAAACTGATGTCAAAGGACACATTGTGTCCCACCATCGGGGCGCCGTCACAAAACGCCAGGAAACGAGGCAGCACCTTTTCGATGGAATCCGCGTCCATCACCATGGAATCATTGATGGAGGTAAGCTGCTCAATCCGGAAGGGAATCGGCCTGAGCGGATTCACAAATTCTGAAAAGCGGTCCGTGATCTTCCCATTCTCGATCTTCACGGCACCGATCTCGATGATCCGGTCTGTGACAGGAGAAAAGCCGGTGGTTTCCAGGTCAAAAACGATAAAGCTGCCTGCAAAGGACTGGCCGCTCTTTCCGTTCCCGACCGCCAGCACCTCATCGTCTACCAGGTAGGCCTCGCAGCCGTAGATCACCTTGAAATCAGAATCCGGGCCGACCGCATGCCACGCGTCGGGCAGTGCCTGCACCCCGCCGTGATCCGTGATCGCGATCGCACTGTGTCCCCAGTGCATCGCAGTCTTCACGATCTCCTTGACGTCCGAAACCGCGTCCATTTTGCTCATCTTCGTATGACAGTGCAGCTCTACCCGCTTGACGGGCTCGTCGTCCATGCGGTGCGGCCTGAAGTCAGCAATCTTCTTCATGCCGCTCACACTGCTGATCGAAAGCTCACTGTCAAACCTGTCAATCGAGGCATTTCCCCTGATTTTAAGGAACATACCCTTCCTGACCT
>CAMIVF010000133.1 GCA_946401715.1 uncultured Clostridia bacterium
TATAAGAGCAGCAATGACATCGTAGAAAAGGAAATGTAAATGGCACCGAAGAAAGCTTATAACGCCGACTCGATTACGGTTCTCGAAGGGCTCGAGGCCGTCAGGAAGAGACCCGGCATGTACATCGGGAGCACCTCCCGGAAAGGACTCAACCATCTGGTCTATGAGATCGTAGACAACTCCGTGGATGAGCATCTTGCGGGGTTCTGCTCCCAGATCACTGTCACACTGAATGACGACGGAAGTGCGACCGTATCCGACAACGGAAGAGGAATCCCGGTCGGCATGCACAAACAGGGCGTTTCCGCGGAGCGTGTCGTATTCACAACGCTTCATGCGGGCGGCAAGTTCGACGAGGGCGCGTACCGCACCTCCGGCGGACTGCACGGCGTCGGTTCTTCCGTCGTCAATGCATTGTCGGAGTGGATGGATGTTCAGGTACGCCTGGACGGAAAGATCTACCATGACCGTTACAAGAAGGGCAAGCCGGACCTGAAGCTGGAGGACGGCCTCCTTCCGGTGATCGGCAGGACGAAAGAGACAGGAACCACGATCTCATTTCTTCCGGATGAAAGTATCTTTACACAGACCACCCGGTTTTCGTCCGGCGACATCCAGAACCGTCTTCACGAGACGGCTTATCTGAATCCTGAGCTGACGATTGTATTCAAAGACCTTCGCGACGGCAGGGATCAGGAGACGGTCTTTCATGAACCGGACGGGATCCTCGGATTCATCAAGGATCTGAACAAAAGCAAGGACCCTGTCTGCGAACCGATCTACATCAAGGGCGAAAGCGACCAGATCCTGGTGGAGATTGCGGTCCAGTACATCAATGAATTCCATGAAAATGTCATGGGCTTCTGCAATAACATTTTCAATGCAGAAGGCGGGACACATCTGACTGGCTTCAAGACGGCATTTACGACGGTCATGAATACCTATGCGAGGGAGCTGGGCATCCTGAAGGAAAAGGATGCGAACTTTACCGGTGCCGACATCCGCAACGGCATGACAGCCGTGATCTCGATCCGACATCCGCAGCCTTCCTTTGAGGGACAGACCAAGACCAAGCTCGACAACGCCGATGCCGCCAAGGCTGTCGCGAAGGTGACGGGCGATGAAATCACCCGGTTCTTCGACAAGAACCTCACCACGCTGAAGGAGGTGCTGGGATGCGCGGAGAAGGCGGCAAAGATCCGAAAGACCGAGGAAAAGGCGAAGACCAACCTTCTGACGAAGCAGAAGTATTCCTTTGATTCCAACGGGAAACTGGCGAACTGTGAGAGCAGGGATCCGAAGAAGTGCGAGATCTTTATCGTCGAGGGAGACTCTGCGGGCGGATCCGCCAAGACGGCAAGAGACCGCAGCTATCAGGCGATCCTGCCGATCCGCGGAAAGATTCTGAATGTGGAGAAGGCGTCGATTGACAAGATCCTTGCGAACGCTGAGATCAAGACCATGATCAATTCCTTCGGATGCGGCTTCTCGGAAGGATACGGATTCGACTTTGATATCTCGAAGCTTCGGTATGACAAGATCATCATCATGGCGGACGCGGACGTGGACGGCGCACATATCTGTACGCTGCTCCTGACCCTGTTCTACCGGTTTATGCCTGACCTGATCTACGAGGGACATGTCTATATCGCCATGCCGCCTCTGTACAAGGCAATTCCGTCCAGAGGCGCTGAGGAGTACCTCTACGATGACGACGCCCTTGCCAGGTACCGCAAGAAACATAAGGGGCCCTTTACCCTGCAGCGCTACAAGGGTCTTGGTGAAATGGATCCGGACCAGCTCTGGGAAACGACTCTGAATCCGGATACGCGTACCATGCGGAAGGTGGAGATTGAAGACGGACGTGCTGCCAGTGATATCACGGCGCTTCTGATGGGATCGGACGTACCGCCGCGCAAGGACTTTATTTATGAGCATGCGCAGGATGCAGCGCTGGATGTTTGAAGAGCAGAAAAACACTACAAGGACATAAAAAAACATGGCAAGTGAACTGATACAAACCGAATACGCCGAGATTATGCAGAAGTCTTACATCGATTACGCGATGAGCGTCATCGTAGCAAGAGCGCTTCCGGATGTGCGTGACGGACTGAAGCCGGTCCAGCGCCGTACCCTGTATGACATGTATGAGCTCGGCATCCGCTGGGACAGGCCGTACAGAAAGAGTGCCCGCATCGTCGGCGACACCATGGGTAAGTACCACCCGCACGGTGACAGCTCCATCTATGGTTCCCTGGTCGTAATGGCGCAGGATTTCAAGATGGGACAGCCCCTGGTGGACGGACACGGCAACTTCGGCTCCATCGAAGGCGATGGCGCGGCGGCCATGCGGTATACTGAGGCGAGACTGTCAAGGCTCACGCAGGAAGCATTTCTCGCGGATCTGGACAAAGAGGTCGTAGACTTCGTCCCGAACTTTGATGAGACTGAGAAGGAACCATCGGTACTGCCTGCAAGGATCCCGAATCTTCTGGTCAATGGATCTGAGGGAATTGCGGTCGGAATGACAACGTCCATTCCGCCGCACAACCTGGGAGAGGTTATTGACGCGGTGATCGCCCTGATCAGGGACAGCTCCCTGACCAATGAAGAGCTGATGCAGTATGTAAAAGGCCCAGACTTCCCGACAGGAGGCATCGTGGTCAATGCGTCGGAGCTTGCGCAGATCTATTCCACCGGAACCGGCAAGATCCGCGTCCGCGGCAAGGTGGAAGTGGAGAAAGTGCCCCGTTCAGACCGGAAACGGATCGTGATCACGCAGATCCCCTACACCATGATCGGCGCCGGAATCGGAAAGTTCCTCAACGATGTGGCCGCCCTTGCCGACAGCAGGCTGGGAAGCGACATCGCGGATATCTCCAACCAGTCCTCCAAGGAAGGCATCCGGATCGTATTAGAGCTTCGAAAAGGCGCAGACGAAGAATACATCAAAAAACTGCTGTACAAAAAGACAAGGCTGGAGGATACCTTCAGCGTCAACATGCTCGCTGTCTCTAACGCAAAGCCGGAAACGCTGTCCTTGCACGACATTCTGGAAGCGCACATTGAATTCCAGTTTGAGCTTGCCACGAAAAAGTACAGGAACCTGCTCGACAGTGAGCTTTCGAAGAAAGAGATCCAGGAAGGCCTGATTCGCGCGGTCGATGTCATCGATCTGATCATCGAGATCCTGAGAGGCTCCAAAGACAGGGCCATGGCAAGGAACTGCCTGGTGACGGGCAATACAGAGGGCATCCGTTTCAAGACGAAGAAATCCCAGGCAGACGCGAAGAAGCTGCGTTTCACCGAGGCGCAGGCAACAGCGATCCTGGAAATGCGCCTGTACAAACTGATCGGTCTTGAGATCGACGCACTGATGGCAGAGTATCAGGATACCCTGAAGAAGATCGATCTCTACACGGATATTCTGAACAACTACAGCTCCATGGCTGATGTCATCGTCCGCCAGCTCGAAGAATTCCGCGACCGCTATTCCTCAGAGCGCAGGACAAAGATCAGCGACGAAGAAGAGATCGTGCTGGAAGAGCGGAAGGCAGAAGCCTATCCCTGCGTCCTGCTGATAGACCGCTTCGGATACGCCAGGACCGTGGACGAGACCGTCTACGAGAAGAACAAAGACGCAGCCGACGAAGAAAACCGTCTGGTAATCCACTGCATGAGCGATTCCAGGCTCTGCGTCTTTACCGACACCGGCAAGGCGCACATCCTGAAGGCTGAGAAGATTCCTCACGGAAAATTCCGCGATAAGGGCACACCGATCGACAACCTGTGCAACTATGATTCCGCGGCAGAAACCTTCCTGGCGGTCATGAATCTTGAAGAGATTAAGACACAGCACCTTGTCTTCCTCACAGCGCACGGCTTCATCAAGATGGTGGAAGGCGCCGAATTCGATGTCGCGAAACTCACTGTGGCAGCGACAAAGCTGGAAGAAGGCGACCGCCTGATCTGTGTCCACCCGGCACATTTCCAGGCAGGCTGCGTCATGATCACGAAGAACAGCATGGCACTTCGGATCGTGGTGGACGAGATTCCGCTGCAGAAGAAAAACGCCCGCGGCGTATATGGCATCCGCCTGGCTGGGGACGATGAAGTCGACCAGGTCTTCTTCCTGGAAGAAGGCGCACCCACAGAAGCTGAGGTCAACGGACGGACCGTCGCCCTCAACCGTCTGCGCATCGCATCGCGCGACACCAAGGGAACCAAGATACGTAAGTAGGCTGCGATTATTATGAAAAAAAGATGCGCTCCCCCCTTGCATTTCCATCTGTCAGGTGCTAAGATGCCATCGTAAGTCAGAACTGTTGATTGAAGAACGGGCCGAAAGCCCGTTCTTCTGTCGTACTGAGGGTCAGGTAATCTATGAACCGCAGCGAATATGAAAAAAGAACAGAGGAACTCCTTCTTCCGATTCTGGCGGAACATGGCTTTGAGCTAGTTGATGTCGAGTTTGTGAAAGAGGGAAGCTCCTGGTATCTCAGATCTTGTATCGATAAGCCGGGCGGAAACAGCATAGATGACTGTGAGACAGTCAGCAGGGCGCTGGAGAAAGCACTGGATGAAGAAGACTTCATCGCGGAAGCGTATGTGCTGGAGGTCTCCTCGCCTGGACTCGGACGGCCGCTCAAGAAGGAGAAGGACTATGTCCGGAACGAAGGCCGTGAGATCGAGCTGAGGTTTTACAAGAGCTTTGAGCATGAGAAGGAACTGAGAGGAGTTCTGACCTCGTGGACGAAGGACAGTGTGACCATTCAGACAGAAGATGGCCGGGAACTTGAGTTTCAGAAGAAAGAACTTGCTCTGGTCAGAGAAGCATTTGACTGGTAAGGAATAAAGGAACTGCGATAGGAGAGAAGGAAAAGAAAATGAACGACGAACTGTTTGACGCTCTCATAATCCTTGAGAAAGAGAAAAACATCAAGAGCGAGGTACTGCTGGAAGCGATCGCGAAATCGCTTGAGCAGGCCTGCAGGAACAACTTCAACCGCCAGGACCTGACGAACGTCGTCGTGTCCCTGGATCAGGCGAAGAAGTCATTCGGCATCTTTCTGGCCAAGGAAGTGGTTGAGAATGTTGAAGACAGCATGACACAGATCAGCCTTGCTGACGCGAAGATGATCGACAGTGATTACGAGCTTGGAGATGTGGTGAATGTAGACATCAACTCCAGAGCCTTCGGCCGCATCGCTGTTCAGAACGCGAAGAACGTGATCCTTCAGCAGATCCGTGAGGCAGAGAGAAAGAGCCTGTTCGCGGATTACTATGACAAGGAGAACAAGGTTGTCACTGGTGTTGTCCAGCGGTTTATCGGTCGCAATGTCGCGATTAACCTGGGCAAGGTCGATGGCATTCTGAATGAGAGTGAGATGATCCGTGGTGAGAACTATTATCCGAACCAGCGGATCAAGGTCTATGTTCTTCATGTAGACAACACACCGAAGGGCCCGAGGATCCTTGTATCCCGCAAGCACCCGAACCTGGTCAGATGCCTGTTCGAGCAGGAGGTCGCTGAGGTTGCGGATGGCACGGTTGAGATCATGGCGATCGCGCGTGAAGCCGGCTCCCGTTCGAAGATGGCGGTTTATTCCAAGTCTGAGAATGTGGACGCGGTCGGCGCCTGTGTCGGACAGAACGGGAACCGTGTCGCGATGGTGGTCGATGAGCTGAACGGGGAAAAGATCGATATCGTAGAGTGGAATGAGAATCCGGCTTACTTTATCGAAAATGCGCTCAGCCCTGCAAAGGTTGTCACGGTGCTTGTCGATGAGGAAGACAAGGAAGCCAAGGTTGTCGTTCCGGACTACCAGCTTTCCCTTGCGATCGGCCGTGAGGGTCAGAATGCCAGACTGACTGCCAGACTGACCGGCTTCAAGATTGATATCAAGTCCGAGACGCAGGCAATCGAGTCCGGTGAGCTCGATGCATTCCAGGAGGAATACTACGGGCAGGAATATGACGAAGAAGGCGCTCCGTTCGAAGACGGCTACTATGACGAAGAGGGCTATGCCCAGGATGGCGCCTATTATGATGATGGCGCATATTCCGGTGACGGTGCATATGATGCCCAGGACGGATATGCGGATGAGGAAGCATATGCCGGCGGTCAGGAGCCTTATTATGAAGAGGACGATGCGCTGCCGCAGGACGGATCAGAAGAGTAATCCGGAGACAGCAGCATGGCTCATGAAAAAAAAGAGGTTCTGCGCAGGTGCACCGGCTGCGGTCTGATGAAGGACCGGCAGGAGCTGATCCGGGTGATAAGGGATTCAGCCGGTGAGATCCATATAGATGACACGAACCGGATGAATGGAAGAGGCGCATATCTGTGCAGGTCTTTGTCCTGTCTGGAGACGGCTGTGAAGAGACGTGGTCTGGAGAGAACTCTGAAACACGCTGTGCCTCCTTCCGTCTATGAATTGCTGAAAGAGAAGATAGAAAAGCACAATGGTTGAGGAAAAGAAGGTTTTAAATCTGCTCTCACTCTCACAGCGGGCCGGCAGGATCGCCTCCGGAGAGTTTATGACACAGAAGGCTGTGAAGAGCAGACAGGCCTTTCTCGTGATCCTTGCTGCGGATGCTTCAGAGAATACGAAAAAGAAGTTTCAAAACATGTGTACATATTACCGGACACCGGTGATTGAGCTGTCTGATATGGACAGGCTCGGACACTGCATCGGCCGGTCAGTGAGGTCAAGTCTGGCTGTACTGGATGAGGGATTTGCGAAAGCCATCCTGAAGCTGGCCGGAGAAGATCTGAATACGCGGAGGTAGTTGATTTGGGAAAGATCAGAGTACATGAACTAGCGAAAGAGCTGGGGAGGCCGTCCGGCGATGTAATCGCCGTCCTGGAAGGGATGGGGATTGCAGATGCCAAGCCTGCCAGCGGTATTGAGGAGGATGCGGCAGCAAAGGTCAGAGCAAAGCTCTTAGCTTCTGCAGCG
>CAMIVF010000134.1 GCA_946401715.1 uncultured Clostridia bacterium
GCGCTGGACAGGCTTTCCAGGAAGCTCGGCGACGCTCTCTCCCATTCCGTCCGGCGGTCGGATGCTATCTGCCGCTACGGAAAAGGCCAGTATCTGGCGCTGCTGATGAACACGACCAGAGAAGACTGCGGCATCGTCCAGAAGAGAGTCAATTATTATTTCCTTGCAGGGACACAGCGCGCAGGGGTAGAATATTATGTGAACAGCGTATTTTTCACGCGGGAAGGAGATCGGCTGAAGAATGCATGACCAGATTTACATTGGAGCCCCGAACGGAGTGGTAGTCTGTGTGGACGGCCTGTGCAGCAAGGGATGCATCGGGTCCTTTTATCACTCCTATCAGAAGGATCCGGTCAGCTTCGGCGGACTGGGCGAGATGATCTTCCGGATGGAAGAGTTCTACGACAGCCTCAATTTTCCGCGTCGATCCAACAATGTGCGGAACTTTACCGAGGAGCGTGCGGAGCATGCCCACGAAAGGGAAAAGGAGAAGGAGAAGATCATGGCGGATCAGGAGTTACTGGGACACCGGGGAAAACAGGAGACTTTTATCGTGCGTGTGCAGCACCGCCAGAACAATACCTGGCAGGGGCGCATCACCTGGGCGGACAAGAACAAGACCCTGAATTTCCGCTCGATCTGGGAGATGGTACACCTGATGGAGAACGCGCTCTATGAGAATGCTTCTCCTGAGGAAGTGCCCCACGTGGAATCCTGGGAAGATGAGAAGAAATGAACAAAAAGCAGCTCCGGCAATCCGGCCGGGGCTGTATTTTTTACATCTTTTTTTATTCCCTTTTCCCATGTCATTTGTTCACATTGGCGAAAACTGTGCTATACTAAAATAGATTTAACGTCTACAGGTACAGGAAACTATAATTTACTGCGAGGTGATATCGTGATTAAGAAGGAAATGATTGCCATGCTTCTTGCAGGCGGTCAGGGCAGCCGTCTCGGTGTTCTGACTCAGAAGGTCGCTAAGCCGGCAGTTTCTTTCGGCGGAAAGTACCGTATTATTGACTTTCCGCTGAGCAACTGCATCAATTCCGGTGTCGACACGGTCGGTGTTCTTACACAGTACCAGCCGCTGCGCCTGAACGCGCATATCGGTATCGGTATTCCGTGGGATCTTGACCGCAATGTCGGCGGTGTAGCTCTGCTGGCTCCTTATGAGAGCGCGAAGGGAAGCGACTGGTACAGCGGTACCGCAAACGCCATCTTCCAGAACATTGAATTCATTGATACTTACAATCCGGACTATGTCCTCATTCTTTCCGGCGACCATATCTACAAGATGGACTATGAGGTCATGCTGGACTATCACAAGGCCAACAAAGCTGATGTCACTATCGCCGTCATGCCTGTTCCCATGGAAGAAGCCAGCCGCTTCGGTATCATGATCACGGATGAGACGAACCGCATCGTCGACTTCGAGGAGAAGCCGGCTCACCCGAGAAGCAACCTTGCTTCCATGGGTATCTACATCTTCTCCTGGCCGGTCCTGAGAGAAGCGCTCATGAAACTGAAGGATGTCCCGAACTGCGACTTCGGTATGCATGTCATCCCGGACTGCCGCGATACCGGAAAACGTCTCTTTGCCTATGAGTTCAACGGCTACTGGAAGGATGTCGGAACCCTGTCCTCCTACTGGGAAGCAAACATGGAGCTCATTGACATCATCCCCGAGTTCAACCTCTATGAGGAATACTGGAGGATCTTTACGAAGAGCGACATCATTCCGCCGCAGTATATTTCCGAAAAGTCCCACATTGAGAGAAGCATCATCGGTGAGGGAACGGAGATCTACGGCACTGTCGTGAATTCCGTGATCGGTTCCGGCGTCACCATCGAGGAAGGCGCGGAGGTCCGCGACTCCATCATTATGAGAGAGTCCGTCATCGGCGCGGGAACAAAGATCACCAAGGCGATCGTGGCAGAGGATGTGAAGATCGGCAAGAACTGCGAGCTTGGTATCGGCGAGTTCAAGGAGAGCACCTACAACAAGAAGGTCTACAATTCGGACCTGGTGACGATCGGCGAGCACACGGTTATTCCTGACGGAGTGAAGGTTGGCAAGAATACTGCGATCTGGGGCAACACGGAGGCAGCAGACTATCCGGACGGCATGCTTCAGAGCGGCGACGCTATTGTAAAGGCAGGTGTTTAATATGAGAGCAGTCGGAATCGTACTTGCAGGCGGTAATTCCAAGAGAATGAAGGAGCTCTCCAACAAGAGAGCCATTGCGGCAATGCCGATCGCGGGCAGCTACCGCAGCATTGACTTTGCACTGAGCAACATGACCAACTCCAGGATCCAGAAGGTGGCAGTGTTCACGCAGTACAACTCCCGTTCTCTGAATGAACATTTAAGCTCCTCCAAGTGGTGGGATTTCGGAAGAAAGCAGGGCGGTATGTACGTGTTCACGCCCACGATCACCGCACAGTCCAACGACTGGTACCGCGGCACGGCGGACGCTCTGTACCAGAACCTGACCTTCCTGAAGAACTGCCATGAGCCGTACGTTGTCATCGCGGCAGGCGACGGCGTTTACAAGCTGGATTACAACAAGGTACTGGAGTATCACATCGAGAAGAAGGCCGACATCACCGTTGTCTGCAGAGATGCTGCAGCCGGCGAGGATGTGACCCGCTTCGGCGTGGTGGAGCTGAACGAGGACGGACGCATCACCCAGTTCGATGAAAAGCCGATGGTTGCTGAGTCCAACGTGTATTCCTGCGGTATCTATGTGGTCCGCAGACGTCTGCTGATCGAGCTCATCGAGCGCTGCGCAGCAGAGGACCGTTATGATTTCGTAAGGGACATCCTTGTTCGCTACAAGAGCCTGAAGCGCATCTATGCCTATAAGATGGAGGGCTACTGGTCCAACATCGCCAGCGTAGAATCCTACTACAAGACAAACATGGACTTCCTGGATAAGGATATCCGCAACTTCTTCTTCCGTGAGCATCCGGAGATCTATACCAAGGTGGATGATCTGCCTCCGGCAAAGTACAACCCCGGAGCTAACGTGAAGAACTCTCTGGTTTCGAGTGGATGCATCATCAATGGAGCAGTGGAGAACTCTGTCCTGTTCAAGAAGGTTTACGTCGGCAACAACTGCGTCATCAAGAATTCCATTATCCTGAATGATGTATATATCGGCGACAACACCGTTATTGAAAACTGTATTGTTGAGAGCCGCGACACGATCAGAGCAAATACCACATATATCGGCAAACCGGACGATGTGAAGATTGTGATCGAAAAGAACGAGAGATATACAATTTAAGATTCAGGCAGTATCGAATCGTCACCGTCCCACTGCCGTGCCAAGAGGAGGCACTATGCAGATTACGGACGTACGGATCAGACGAATTGAGAAAGAGGGCTCGATGAAAGCCGTGGTGTCGATCACGATCGACAACGAATTTGTGATCCATGACATTAAAGTCATCCAGGGCGAAAAAGGGTATTTCATCGCTATGCCGAGCCGCATGGCAGCGGACGGTGAGTACAGGGATATTGCTCATCCAATCAATGCCCGCACGCGGGAAATGATCCAGAGCGTGATTCTGGAGAAGTATTTTATGGTAATTGAGTCCGAGACATAAGGGAAAACGCTCCGGGTGCTTTGCGGCGCCCGGAGCTGTTTTGTGAGGAGCACCAGAATATGGACCAGACAAGTTATATTGTATTTGACCTGGAATGGAACCAGAGCGCAGAAGGGAAACAGGGAGAAGTGCGGGAGCTTCCCTTTGAGATCCTGGAGATCGGCGCGGTGAAACTGAACAGCAGCCTGGAACCAGTGGGAGAATTCTCCTGCGTGATCAGGCCGGTGGTGTACACCCGGCTCCACTACAAGGTCCTTGAGATCACCCATGTGGGCATGGAGGAACTGAAAAAACGGGGCGTACCTTTCGCGGAAGCGGTGCGCAGCTTCCTTGCGTGGTGCGAGGATACAGGGGAGGAGACAGAGAACCGTCCCCTGTATCCTCCGGTGTTCTGCACCTGGGGGAACATGGATCTCACAGAGCTGCAGCGGAATATGGCGTTTCACGGTGTGGAGAATCCTTTTCCGTATCCGCTCCTTTATTATGATGTCCAGAAGCTGTACAACCGCCTGTATCTCGATAACTCCAAGAACCGTCTGCCGCTGGAAAAGGCGGTGGAACAGCTGGGACTTCCTCCGGCGGAACAGTTCCACCGGGCGCTGGATGATGCCAGGTGTACTGCGGAGGTCATGAAAAAAATGAACTTCCGGGCGGTGGAGGAGTACCTTTCTCTGGATTACTACCGTCTGCCGGAGAGCAGCGAAGAAGAGATCTATCTGGTCTTTCCGGACTACTCAAAATTCGTCTCCCGGAAGTTCCCGACCAGGGAGGATGCCATTGCCGACAAAACGGTAACGGATCTTCTCTGTTATCGCTGCCGGAGGATGCTCAGAAAAAAGATCCGCTGGTTCACGGGAAACCAGCGCTATTACTACTGCCTGGGCGAGTGTCCGGAACACGGATATGTCAAAGGAAAGATCCGCATGAAACACACGCCGGGAGGGGAAGTATACGCCATCAAGACGATCAAACTGACGGATGATGCCGGCGCAGAGCTGATCCGCCGCAGGAAGGAAGAGACGATGGACCGCCGCCGGGTGAAAAACCGGGTGAAGCACACAGGGAACACGGGAAGACAGAGCGGCCTGTAAGAGAAATGGCCGTATTGCGCTCAGCGGGAATTCATTGTAGAATCAGCGGGAAGAACATCGAGACATGCAATAAGGGAAAGAGATGATCGAAAGAAGAAAAACCGGCCTGATCCGCCAGACAGCGCTCCTTTTTGCGGTGGGCATTATCATTACGGGCATATTTACATTCTGCAGTCAGCGCTATCTGTCCGAGACAGCCGTTAAACGTCAGACGGAGGTCCTCGCCGGGGCGGTGGCTGATGAAGTGAGCCTTTCCGTCAGGGAGTACGCGGCCTACCGCTGGCTGCTCCGCTACTGGTGCAGCCACAGTGACACCATGGAGATCGAATACGACGCGGAATATGTGCCCGGGACAGAAACGGAAAGAAAGAGCCGCATACTTACGGCCCGCCATCCGGGGCTGATGCTGAAATATGCTTCCGAAGCGGAGATCCAGGCTCTGCCGGAGAGAGATCAGAAGCTGTACGCCGAGATCGTCTATTCCTGGCTCATCACCCGCGTGAATCAGATCAAGAGGACTTATCAGATCGATTACCTTTTCTGCGTGCTGACGGACGAAAGCTTCCAGACCCAGTTCTTTGTGTTCAGCGCCGCGGACAAGGGTTCCGTGCGTGGAACGAACTATCTGGAGGTCTACCCGCTGGGCACAGTAGTCACAGTCGGGGAGAGCCAGCAGGAAGCCATGCGCAGTGCCCGGCAGAATTCCTCGCATCTTGCCGAGGCGGGGGCGTACGAGGACTATTACGCGCTCTTTGAGGATATGGACGGCGGGACTGTCCTGATCGGCATGACATACAACCTGTCGGAGCTGATTCAGGATATCCGCAGCCAGACCCTGCGGGGTTCAGCTTTCGCCGCGGCGTGCCAGCTCGTTCTTTCCTTCATCTGCCTGGGACTGGTATCTTTCTTTGTGCTTCGCCCGCTGAAAAAGGTGGAGAGGAGCATCCGGCTCTATAAGAAAACGAAGGACAGCAGCATCGTCGAACAGAACCTGTCCAGCATCCGCATGAAAAACGAGATCGGGCAGCTTTCGACGGACGTCATCGGCCTGTCGAAGGAGATCGACGAATACCTGGGACGTATCGAGACCATTACGGCGGAGAAAGAACGCATCGGCACGGAACTTTCACTGGCCATGCGTATTCAGACAGCGATGCTGCCCAGTGTTTTTCCGGCGTTTCCGAGCCGTCCGGAGCTGGATATTTATGCTGTTATGGACCCGGCGAAGGAAGTGGGAGGCGACTTCTATGATTTCTTCTTTATTGACGAGGACCATCTGTGCCTGGTCATAGCGGATGTCTCGGGCAAGGGCATTCCCGCCGCGCTGTTCATGATGGCTGCAAAGATCATCCTGGCAAATTACGCGAAGATGGGTGTGGACCCTGCAGGGATCCTGCGGGAGACGAACCGGGCCATCTGCGCCAACAACCGGGAGGAAATGTTTGTCACAGTGTGGCTCGGCATCCTGACCATTTCCACAGGGAAGCTCACGGCCGCCAACGCGGGGCATGAGTACCCGTGCATCAGAAAGGCGGACGGGCAGTTTGAACTGCTTCGTGACAAGCACGGATTTGTGATCGGCGGAATGGAAGACGTGGAATACACGGATTATGAACTCATTCTGGAACCCGGTTCGAAGCTGTTCCTCTACACCGACGGCGTCGCGGAGGCGACGGACGAGGAGGACCAGCTCTTCGGGGAGGAGCGGATTCTGGAAGCCCTGAATGAAGACCCTGAGGTCTCGCCGGAACAGCTCCTTAAGAATGTGAGGAGCGCAGTGGACGGTTTTGTCAAAGGCGCAGAGCAGTTTGATGATATCACGATGCTGTGTGTGGAGTATAAAGGTCCCAAGGGGACCGGCAGGTCCTGACGGCGCACAGGAGAGAAAGGAACGTATGGCGAACAGGATGCAGTATGTGACCCACCAGAGGAAGGATATGCTGGATTATTTCCAGAGTGTCGAGGGAAAGCATGTCACTGCGGCGGATATCTGCGAATGCTTCCGGCAGAGCGGGAAGAAGATCGGCATGACGACGGTGTACCGGCATCTGGAAAAGATGGTCGATGAGGGCATCGTAAA
>CAMIVF010000135.1 GCA_946401715.1 uncultured Clostridia bacterium
GGCCTTCATGATCAACGGTCCGAGGCTTGAGCAGAAGGTGTTCGGGATCCATACGCTGTCCGGGCTTCCGAAGTCGGACATGATTCCGGCACTTGCCGTTTCGGTAGCCGTTCTGGCCACGATCGACCGGATCGTCGACGAAGTCCGCCAGGTTGTCGACCGTACGCCGCCGATGCTTCGGCAGGATATCTTCCGCGAAGGCATCTTCCTGACCGGAGGCGTGTCCATGATACAGAATCTGCCGATGTACCTGCAGAAAGAGGTTTCGCTTCCTGTCTATCATATGCAGGATCCGAAGAATTCCACCATCCGCGGACTGATCACGATGATCAATCAGAAGGAGCTGCACACGCTGATGCGCTCTCCGAAAAGATAAGAGGTAATACACATGAACCAGAACCGCAAACAGGGAAAGACAACCCTGGTCATCCTTTCGCTGATCTGCATCGCGCTCATCGCCGTCTCGATCATCGGATCCGGAGCGACGAGCCCTGTAACAGGCTTTACCGGTATGATCATCACGCCGGTTCAGAAAGGAATGAATCAGCTGGGCGCCTTTCTGTCCGGTTTCTCCGCCAACATGACGGATGCGGCGGCGCTTCGCGAGGAAAACATCCAGCTGCAGAACCAGGTAGATACGCTGAAGGCAGAGAATTCCAAATTGGTCCTGAACAAGGAGGAGCTGAACCGGCTGCAGGAGCTTTTGGAGCTGAAAGAGCAGTATACAGACTATGATACCGTAGGTGCCCATGTCATTTCCAAGGGATCGGGCAACTGGTTTACGACCTATACAATCGACAAGGGAACCAATGACGGAATCGCGGTGGACTGCAATGTGCTGGCCGGGGCAGGGTTGTGCGGAATTGTGACGCAGACCGGACCGAACTGGGCAAGGGTGCGTGCGATTACCGATGATGATTCCAATGTTTCCGCCATGGTTTCCACGACAAGCGACACCTGCATCATTGCCGGCAATCTGCAGCTTCTTGACGAAGGAACGCTTTCCCTTGTCAAGCTGACGGACGACAACAATCATGTGCACGTCGGAGACAAGGTTGTGACCAGCAGCATTTCCGAGAAGTATCTTCCCGGCATTCTGATCGGCTATATTTCCGAGCTGAACAATGACGCGAACAATCTGACCAAGTCCGGAACGGTGAATCCGGCGGTGGACTTCCATCATCTGCAGGAGGTTCTCGTCATCCGCACGCTCAAGGAATACATCCCAAGTGAAGGGGACGTTCCGGAAGAGTCCGCTGTCACCGGACAAGGCGGCACGACCCTGACGGCCCCCCGTGCGGAAGATGCTGCCAAGGCGGCTCAGCAGGCGGAAGAAGACGGCCAGAACGCCGGACAGGAGAATGCGGAAGGGGCGGAAGGAGACCAGGAGAACGCTGCGGACGGCGCGGAAGGAGAACAGGAGAACGCTGCACAAGACGCGGAAGGCGCGCAGGAGAATGCGGAAGAAGGCCAGCAGGCACCGGAGGGAGGAGCGCAGTGAAACGAAAACTTCTGATCGGCCTGTTATGCTTCCTGGCCCCGCTTCTGCAGACAACGCTGATGTCCTATGTCGCGGTGGCCTCGATCCGGCCGAATCTTCCCGTGATCCTGACCGCTTCCTTTGCACTGATGTGCGGAAGCAGGACCGGCATGACGATCGGATTCATCACGGGCATTTTGCTTGACCTGTTCGGAGGCGGTACGCTGGGGTTCTATGCCCTGATCTACACGTGGATCGGATATGCGGCAGGATATGCCTATCGGATCTTCTATGATGATGATATCAAGACGCCCCTCCTTCTGATCGGCATCTGTGACATCTGTTACGGCATCTACCAGTATGTCACGACCTTTATGATCAGAGGACGTATCAATGTGTTTTTCTATCTGGGGAGAGTGATTATCCCCGAGATGATTTATACCGTCATCTTTGCTGTATTTCTGTATCAGCTGAACTACTATGTGAACAAGAAGACGGTAAGATCCTACTTTTGAGGTATAGAAGCTTGAAACAGCAGAAAAAAAGACATACACCGGCAGATTCTCTCCGGGGCAGGGTTATCATCCTTGTCCTGATCTTTCTTTTGCTTTTTGGTATGATTGTTTCGCGTCTGTTTACCCTTCAGATTCTGAACGGTGAAAGCTATGAGAATGATTTTACGCTTTCCATCGAGAAGAAAAAGGTTCTGAAGTCCACCAGGGGAGAAATATATGACTGCAACGGGAATCTTCTGGCCTACAATGAACTCATATATGAGGTAACCTTCGAGGACAAAGGAAGCTACGCGGATTCTGCAACACGAAACCTGAATCTGAACGGTATTCTGTACACGGCGGTAAAGATCATCGAATCTCATGGCGATTCGACTTATAATAATTTCCGGATTGCGCTGGACGAAAACGGCAATTATGTCTACACCGTCAAGGGATTCAACCTGTCCAGGTTCAAGGCGGATTTTTTCGGATACAGGACCATCGATGAGCTGACGCCGGAAGAAGCGGAGATCTCCGCGCCGGATCTGATTGCCCTGATGTGCTCCGACAAGTATTACGGGATCAATTCTGACAAATATACGGATGAAGATCTCGCATACTGGAACATGCCCCGGGTTCTTCCGCCTGAGAAGATCCTGCAGCTTTGCCAGTTCCGCTCAACGCTTCAGGCAAATGCATACCAGCGTTACAATTCCATCACGATTGCCTCAGATGTAAAACAGGAGACGGTTTCACAGCTTCTGGAAAACACCGGTACCCTGCAGGGAATCAACGTGACGGAAAACTATAAGAGAGTATACAATGACGCATTGTACTTTGCGCCGATCATCGGTTATACCGGACAGGTTTCCGCGGAAGAGCTCAAGGAACTGCGGGAGGCGGATACCAGCTATGACTCCACCGACATTGTAGGCAAGGTCGGCCTTGAGAAGAAGATGGAGACTGACCTCCAGGGCCGGAAGGGATCCGAGACGATCTATGTCGATAACCTGGGAAGGACTTTGCAGGTTTCATCCCGGACAGAGCCTGAGGCGGGCAATTCCCTGTATCTGACCCTGGATTCTGATCTTCAGAAGGCCTGCTATCACATTCTGGAAGAGTACATTGCCGGTATTCTTTGGGCGAACATCGTCGACACGGAATCCGTTGATACAGAGTGGATCACATCGGCGGACGATGTCGTCACGCCGGTCTACGATGTCTATTACTCCCTGTTTGAGAACAATGTCCTCAGCGTGGAGCATTTGTCTGATCCGGACGCGTCGACCAATGAGAAGAGTGTTTATGACGCGTTCCAGAGAAAGGCAGAGTCCATTTTCGCCCAGATCCGCGACCAGCTGACAAGGGATGACCCGACGCCTTATTCGGAGCTGTCCGATGAGATGAAGGTTTACCAGTCCTACATTGTCAACAATATGCTGCCGGCCGCAGGGATCCTGAATGCAGAAGCCATCGATACGTCTGACCTGACGTACAAGGCATGGGCGGAGGAGGAGACCATCTCTTTGCAGGAGTTCCTGACTTACGCGATCTCGAACAACTGGATCGATGTCAACGGAATCACGGAGAATATGGATTACATGGACTCCACGGAGGTCTATACCGCTCTGGCGGATTACATTGCTTCCTACCTCGGCTCGGATACCGATTTCTGTAAGAGGGTCTTCCGGTATATGCTGATGGCCCATGAGCTGAACGGCGCTCAGGTGTGTCTGCTGTTGTTTGACCAGGGTGTCCTGGAGATGGATGCCTCTGACTATGACAGGCTTTCGAACGGATCGCTGAGCGGATATGACTTTATCCGCGACATGATCTACAATCTGAAGATCACGCCTGCGCAGCTGGCGCTGATGCCCTGTTCAGGCGCAGTCGTTGTCACGGATCCGAAAGACGGAACCGTGAAGGCCTGTGTCACCTACCCCAGCTATGACAGCAACCGGCTGGTCAATGACATGGATACGTCCTACTACAACAAGCTTGTGACAGACCTGTCCAGCCCGTTCTACAGCCGTGCCACGCAGGAGCTTCTGGCTCCGGGTTCCACCTTCAAGCCGATCGCCGCAACCGCCGGCGTCGCGGAAGGCGTTCTCGGCGTCTCTGAGCAGCTGTACTGCACAGGCGAATTCGACGGAGTCGATCCGCCGATCAAGTGCTGGATCTATCCGGGTGCGCACGGAACAGAGTCCCTGACGGATGGAATCAAGAATTCCTGCAACTTCTTCTTTAACACGATCGGCTGGCGTCTGGCCTCGGCGGAAGGAGAATACAACGATGACGCAGGCGTGGAGCGGCTGAAAAAGTATGCAAGCATGTACGGCCTGGATTCTACATCAGGCATAGAAGTGCCGGAATCCTCTCCGCATATGCTGACTTACGACGCAGTCCGCGGTGCCATGGGTCAGGCGGACAATGCCTACACGGTCTCACAGCTTGCACGCTATGTCATGACGGTTGCCAATTCCGGGCAGTGCTATGACCTGACCCTGGTCGACAAGATTACCGATTCCAACGGCAATACGGTGACAGAGCATAAGCCGGAGCTTCACAGTGAACTGCAGCTTTCCTCTGAACTGTGGGATGCCATTCACACAGGAATGCGCGAGGTTGTGCTGAATCATTCCTCCTTTGAGGATTATAGCGGCGTGGCTGTTTCCGGTAAGACGGGTACCGCGCAGGAGGTCACAACCAAACCGAACCATGCGCTTTTTATAGGCTATGCGCCTTCGGAAGAACCGGAGATGGCGCTTGCCTGCAGGATTGCCTATGGCTATACCTCAGCCAACACGGCAGCGCTTGCCAGAGATGTGGTCAATTATTATTTTAAACAGAAAGATACTTCTGAGCTGATTCCCGGACATGCCATTCAGGTTACAGCCGGAAATACACGGACAGACTGATATGCAGAATTCATCGATCGAACTGAAAAGCTCACAATATGTTCTGACGCTTGTGATGGATCCTTCTGTACCGTTTGAGAAGATCCTCGCAGATGTCAAGGAGAAGTTCACTTCCAGTGCAAGGTTCTTCCGCGGCGCACAGATGGCCCTGGAGTTCAGGGGCAGACTTCTTCCTGCGCAGGAACAGTCCGCTGTGGCCTGCGCCATCACGCAGAGCTGCGGCCTTGATATCATCTGTATCCTTGAGAAGGATGAAGAATCGGAAAAAGCCCAGTACCGGGCAATTACGGAGGCACTGAAGAGCCGCCCCGCAGACAGCATGGCACAGAACGCCCAGCGTGAAGAGAGCGGACAAAGCGCTGCAGAAACCGGCATGCCTGACCCGGACCTGATCGCAGGCGCTGATCTGTACCGCGGCACCGTAAAGAACGGGCAGAAGGTTCTCAGCGACCGCTCCATACTGATTCTCGGAGACGTGGAGCCTTTGGGCGAAGTCAGCTGCTCTGGAAGCATCTTTGTGGCAGGCTGTGCGCTTGGAACGCTGCGCGCGGGACTGGGAGGAGACGCGTACAGCTTTGCGGCAGCGCTTGTCCTGAAGCCTCAGGTCCTGGAGGTTTGTTCTCACAAAGGCGTCAGCGGCATCCGCAAAAAAGCCATGGACGACAGTTACTCCATCTATCCGCAGGCAGCGACCGTGGAAGACGGGCACCTGAAGCTGACAACCATTTCCGGTAAGACGTGGACCAGATTTTTCGAGTCACCGCGCGATGACAGCAGGCAGCCGGCAGGAAGAAGATGAGCGGAATACCGTTAGCGAATGCCGAAGGCATGAGGCTATGGTTTTCGCATCCGATCGATATCAGTCAGATAAAAACCAGTGTTTTTTGAGGTGGTTAGGTTATGTTTCGCCAATATAAACTGAGAAACTACAGCTTTCCGCTGATTGCGGCAGTGATTGCGCTTTCCATAATCGGCATCATGGTCATCGGAAGCGCCCAGCAGTCTTCCCAGACAAGGCAGATCTTTGGCCTTGTGATCGGGATCACGGTCATGCTTGCGATCTCGCTCTTTGATTATACGGTCTTTGTGCGGATGCGGTGGATTCTGTTTCTGATCGGATGCCTTCTTCTGATTGCCGTTCTTCTGATCGGTGTCAATGTCGGCGGTGCGACCAGATGGATCAATATTGGCGTTCAGTTCCAGCCGTCCGACTTGATGAAGATGGCCCTGATCGTTTTCTTCGCAGGCTATTTCCAGCAGCATGACGCGAAGCTGAATACCCCGAAGGTCCTGCTTGGCTCGATTCTGATCCTCAGTGTTCCTCTGTTTCTGATCTACCGGGAACCAGATCTGTCCACTACGATCGTCACAGCACTGATATTTTGTGTTATACTGTTTACAGCAGGACTGAGCTGGAAGATTATCCTCTCGATTCTTGCCGTTGCAGTTCCAAGCGCCGCGATCTTTCTCAGTATCGTCCTCAGTCCGGACCAGACGCTGATTGCGGACTATCAGAGGAACCGTATTCTGTCGTGGCTTCGTCCGATGGAATACGCGGAAGAGGCCTACCAGCAGCAGAACTCGATCATCGCGATCGGTTCCGGGCAGCTGTACGGAAAGGGACTGAACAATAACGCCGTGAATTCGGTCAAGAACGGCAACTTTATCTCCGAACCGCAGACAGATTTTATTTTCGCCGTTGCAGGAGAGGAGCTTGGATTTGCAGGCTGCCTTGCAATCGTAGTGCTGGAACTGATAATCGCGATTCTGTGCGTGCGCATCGGCATGCGTGCGAGAG
>CAMIVF010000136.1 GCA_946401715.1 uncultured Clostridia bacterium
GGGCGGCGGTTTGATACTGGAATAACCGTATCGAATCGCGTATACTATACTATGGGGTAAGAGCCGGAAGGAAACAGAAAGAAGAAAAGGAAGTAATCGTTTTATGATAAAGATAGTAGGAGTCAGATTCCGCAGCGCGGGAAAGGTGTACTATTTTGATCCGAGAGATCTTCAGCTGCGGATGGGAGACCATGTGATCGCGGAGACGTCCAAGGGACTGGACTACGGGATTGTATCCACCTGTATGAAGATGGTGGACGAGGAGCTTGTCCAGCAGCCGCTGCGTGCGCTCGTCCGCAAGACGACGCCGGAGGATGAGGAGCGGATCGAGGCCCTCAAGGTCAAGGAGAAGGAAGCGCTCAAGGTCTGCCGGGAGAAGGTGCGCGAGCATGAGCTGGACATGAAGATGGTGAATGCCGAGTATTCCTTTGACGGAACCAAGGTGCTGTTTTACTTCACCGCGGACGGACGTGTGGACTTCCGCAGCCTGGTCAAGGACCTGGCGGGAATCTTCCACGTGCGGATCGAACTGCGTCAGATTGGTGTGAGAGACGAGACCCGGATGCTGGGCGGCATCGGCATCTGCGGGAGGGAGCTGTGCTGTGCGACGTTCCTGAGGGAGTTTCAGCCGGTTTCCATCAAGATGGCAAAGGAGCAGAATCTGTCCCTGAACCCGACCAAGATCTCCGGCACCTGCGGAAGGCTGATGTGCTGTCTGAAGAATGAGGAAGATACGTATGAGTATCTGAATGCGCGGATGCCGAAGCTGGGAGAAGAGGCTGTCACGGCAGACGGCCAGACAGGAAAGGTCGTTGAACTGGATGTCTTGCACCAGAAAGTCCGTGTCCTCTTTGAAGAAGAGGATACCAAAGAGATGGTGGTCTTCCCGGTAGAGCAGCTGACCTTCCGTCCGAAGAAGAAGAAGGATCCTTCCCAGCAGGGGAAGAAGGCCAAGGCAGAGAAAGGCGAAAAGAGCGGGAAAGCTGAGAATCCGGAGAAGAGCGAAAAGCCTGTGAAGGGCGAGAAGCCGGAGAAGAGCGAGCGGCCCGGAAGAGGTGAGAAGCCGGAGAAGGGCGAGCGGCCCGGAAGAGGCGAGAAGCCGGAGAAGGGCGAGCGGCCCGGAAGAGGCGAGAAGCCGGGGAAGGGCGAACGGCCCGGAAGGGGCGAGAAGCCGGAGAAGGGTGAACGGCCCGGAAGGGGCGAGAAGCCGGAGAAGGGTGAGCGGTCCGGAAAGGGCGAGAGATCCGAGAAGCCTGTCAGAGAGGAAAGAGGAGAGAAGCCGGAGCGCCAGAATCAGCGCCGCAGGAAGAATCCGAAGCCGGACCAGGAAGCAAAGGGTGCTGACTTTGCCGGAGGCAATGAAGAGAAGACCGCACCGAAGAAGCACAAAAGATACCGCCCGCGGCCAAAGACAGAGGGAAGGCCTCAGGGCAATGAGAAGCCGGACGGTTCCGGCGGCGTATGAGCCCGGATCAGAAGGAACGGATTGATGACCTGCAGCGGGGCGGCTGCAGGATCATTCAGCGTCCGGAGCTGTTCTGCTTCGGGATGGACGCAGTCCTTCTGTCAGCGTGGGCCCGGGTGAAAAGTGCGGACTGTGTGCTGGACCTTTGCTCCGGCAACGGCATCGTGCCGATCCTGATGGATGCGCGCCTGCCGGAAGAGCTCCGCCAGGAAGGAAGCATACATTTTACGGGAGTGGAGATCAACCCGGTCTGTGTCAGCCTGGCAAGGCGCAGTGCGCTGATGAACGGGCAGTCGGAGCGGATCTGTTTCCTGGAGGGAGACATCCGGGAGATCTTCCATGCGGGTGCAGCACCGGAAACGCCGGACGGGCAATGCCCGGACGTGTCAGCCGGAAGGCCTGACGCAGCCTGCGCCTCAATTGCGCCCGGCGCATATGACGTTGTGACGGTGAATCCGCCGTATATGACGGGGGACGGGGGACTGAAGGGACCCAGCCCGGAAAGGGCGATCGCGCGCCATGAAGTACTGTGTACGATGGAGGATACAGCCCGGGCTGCCGCGCGTGCGCTCCGGCAGGGCGGACACCTGTATATGGTTCACCGGCCGCACCGGCTTGGAGATATCTTTCACGCACTTCAGAAGCACGGACTGGGCGTCGGGAGAATGCGGATGGTGCATCCATTTTCGGACAAAGAAGCAAACCTGGTGCTGATCGATGCCAGGAAGGGCGGCAAGATGTACGTGCATGTGGAAGCGCCGCTGACGGTCTACCGGGAAACGGGTGTGTATACGGAGGAATTGAAGGCGCTGTATGGGTGAATGCGGAGTTCTGTACATGGTCGCGACGCCGATCGGAAATCTGGAGGACATGACGCTGCGTGCGGTCCGTATCCTTTCCGAGGTGGATCTGATCGCGGCGGAGGATACGCGGGGAAGCATCAAACTGCTGAACCACTTTCAGATCCACACCCCCATGACCAGCTACCATGCGTATAATAAAATCGCGAAGGCTAGAACGCTGACGCAGGCCCTGCTTGACGGAAAGAATGTCGCCTGCGTAACGGACGCCGGAACGCCGGGGATTTCTGATCCGGGAGAGGAGCTTGTGAAGATGGCGCTGGATCACGGCATAAAGGTCGTGCCTGTGCCCGGCGCATGCGCAGCCGTCAATGCGCTGATCTGCTCCGGACAGGGGACGAGGCGGTTTTGCTTTGAAGCATTTCTGCCGCAGGAGAAGAAAGAAAGAGAGGCGGTCCTTGAGGAACTCCGTGAGGAGACGCGCACAATCGTCCTGTATGAGGCGCCGCACCGGCTGAAGAAGACGCTGGACCTTCTGCTGGAATGTCTGGGAGACAGATCTCTGACGATCTGCCGTGAACTGACGAAGAAGCATGAAGAGATCCGGAAAACCACGCTTTTCAAGGCGGCGGCATATTACCGGGAGCAGGAGCCGCGCGGCGAGTATGTGCTGGTGATTGCCGGGCAGGACCGCGGGGAACTGATCCGGAAGAAGCAGGAAGCGGTCAGGGACAGCATCAGCCTTGCGGATCATATGAAGCAGTACACTGACACGGGGATGGAACGGAAGGAAGCCATGAAGGCCGTGGCGAAGGACCGTGGGCTGTCGAAGCGGGACGTGTACCGGATGCTGCTGGAGGAAGAGGCACAGACATGATACAGAAAATCGAGGAAGCGGCCCGCGAGGCCGGCAGCATCATTCTCTCCGCGCATGGCACGGACCTGGGGATCGAAAATAAAGAAGGCCGCGCGAACTTTGTCACGATGTATGACAGGAAGGTGCAGGATTTTCTGACCGCGCGCCTGAGAGAGATCCTGCCCGATGCGAAGTTCCTGGGAGAGGAGAACGGCATGGATGTCTTTGCGCCCGGGGACGATGAGGGCTGGCTGTTTGTGATTGACCCGATCGACGGGACGACGAATTTCATCCACAACATGCACCCTTACGTGACGTCCATCGGGCTGATGAAAGACGGAGTGCCTTATGCGGGCGTGGTATATGCGCCGGTGACAGGCCAGATGTTCAGCGCGGTGCGCGGGCAGGGCGCTTATGAAAACGGCAGCAGGATCCATTCCTCGAAGGCATCTCTTGCAGACAGTATTATGCTGTCGGGAAGTGCCGGCTTTTCCATGCGTGCGTTTCGCATCGCGCAGGAGGTGACAGCCCAGTTCCAGAGCAGGTGCCAGGGCGTCCGCTCCACCGGAAGCGCCGAGTATAATCTGTGCATGGCGGCGAGCGGAAGGACAGGCGGGTATTATGAAATGCGCCTGGGCTTGTGGGATTACGCTGCCGGCGGACTGATTCTGGAAGAGGCGGGCGGCAGACTGACGGATTATTACGGCAGGCCGCTGTCGTTCAGAGGTCCATCCAGCGTTCTTGCGTTAAGCGAAGGGGCTGCCCGGAGTGCGCTCCCCGACACCGGCGCTTATCTGGACCGGTGGGACGGGACCTGACAGAAGAGTCTTGGGCGGACCGCAGCTGCGCTCAGAGATGTGCCGTGCGCTCCGCGGCAAAACGCCGCTGGCGTTCTTGAATGAATCGTGGAAGATTTCGCGAAAGGACGAACATCATGAATTCTCGGGAAGAGACAAACAGAAAGCCGCACAGGACCAGTACCGGGAGGACGGGCTCCGGCAGGCCGAATGCCGGCAGATCGAATGGAGCCAGTGTGAACCGGGGAGCCGGGAACAGAAAGGTCAGGCAGGTCGTGGGAAGCGCTGACGACTGGAGAGAGCCGAACACAAAGCTTCTGATGATTCTGGCGCTGGCCGTTGTATTCGCGGCAGCGGTATTTCTGGTGTACTGGTTCGTCCTGAGAGGGGGTTCTTCCAAAAAAAGCCCGGCCAGCGGCGCAGAAAACATACCTGTGCAGCAGGGAGAGCTTCATGAGGATCATCCCGGTCTTGCGGGAGCTGCGCTTGATTTTGATCTGAATGAGACAGAAGGAACCGCGGGATCTTTGTTCTATGCCGACGAGACAGAGCAGGACGAGGAGATTTCGTTCCAGCCGCATGCGGTGGAATCGACGAAGCCTTCCAACATGATTGAATTCGAACAGGTTGAGGCGAACGGCCAGATCCTGTCGGGCGGGGGGTATCATTCGCCTATAGAGATCTCCTTTGACAGAGGCTCCGTTTACACACAGGCGGACGGCATCTTTACCTTCCGCGGGAATAACTTCCGGGACAGTGCGTCAGCAGGACTTGCCGACATCAAAAAGAACCGGATCACCCAGGTCTGGAACCAGGAAACGGGAGCCACCTCCTATAACGGAAATGCCTGGACCGGCTCCGGCTGGACCGGCCAGCCTCTGATGCGCAAGTGGACGCGCGAGGAAAAGGCGCATATGAAAATGGCCGACTGGGCGAAGCAGAAGGATGACCTGGTCGAGGTGATCTACGCGACCATGGACGGCAACGTGTACTTCCTCGACCTGGAGACGGGCGAGCAGACCCGGGATCCGATGTACATCGGCTGGACCTTCAAAGGCGCCGGCGCGCTTGACCCGAGAGGCTATCCGATCATGTACCTGGGTGCCGGCATCAACAGCACACTCGGCGTCGCGCACGCATTTGTCATCAACCTGGTAGACTGCACAATCCTCTATGAGTTCGGCGGAGACGATGCATTTTCCCTCAGAGGAACCTTTGGATTCATGGATTCCTCGCCGCTGGTGGACGCCGAGACCGATACACTGATCTGGCCTGCCGAAAACGGGATCCTGTTTATGATCCACCTGAATTCGTCGTGGGATCCGCAGACCGGTACGCTGACGGTAAATCCGGACAGTACCGTGAAATGGCGCTGCAAGGGACTGCGGACTACGACGGATGGCGTCAGTCCGTACTGGGTCGGCTACGAGGACAGCTGCGCAGTCTACAAAGGATATCTGTTCGTGGCGGACAACGGCGGGCACCTGCTGTGCCTGGACCTGAACACACTGCAGCTTGTGTGGGTACAGGACATTCTGGACGATTCCAATTCCTCGCCGGTCTTGTCGGTGGAGGACGGGCATCTGTACCTGTATATCAGTACGTCCTTCCATCTGGGCTGGCGAAGTTACAATACAGCTCCCGTACCGATCTGGAAGATCGATGCCGAGACGGGAGAGATCGTCTGGCAGACAGAGTATGAGTGCTACACGATGGACGGCGTGTCCGGAGGCGTGCAGTCCACCATGGCGCTTGGCAAGAGGGATCTGAACGGATACATCTACGCGACGGTTGCCATGACAGGCGGACAGTTGGACGGTGTGTGTGTCTGCCTGGACTGCAGGACAGGCAAGATTGTGTGGGAGCACAAGGCCTATTACGCCTGGTCCTCACCGGTTCTTGTGTATAACAAGGACGGCACCTCGCGTCTGATCTACTGCACCTGCGGCGGGTTCATGTATATGCTTGATCCGAAGACGGGCAAGGAGCTTGCAAAGAGTGAGCTGAGCAACGGAGCGATCGAAGCGTCTCCGGCCGTATGGGGCAATTACGCTGTGATCGGAACCCGCGCCTGCAAGATCTGGGGACTGCGACTGGATTGATACGGGATGATTACAGCGGGCAATCATCTGTAATTGATTTTTGATGGGTTTATCATACTTGAAAAAACACCGCGGGGCGCCGGGCGCCCCGCGATTCTGTGTTAGCTTCAGTGCAGCGGTCAGACTTCATACGGCAGGCCGGACTCAGTGAAGCAGGAGGAAAACCTCTGTCAGCACCATTCCGGTAATGGCACCGCCGACGTGTGCCTGCCACGCGATGCCCGGCATGAAATTGATGAAAAGGTTCAGTACCAGCGTCGTCGCAATGGAGTGAAGGCCGGACGTGGAGCGGTAAGTCAGAAGGATCAGGAAATATCCGAACATCAGACCATACAGCCCGCCGGACAGTCCGACGGAATAACGGACCCTGGAAAGGGCATATTCCAGGATACTTCCGCCGATGACCGACCCAAACAGGATAACCGCAAACCATGCATGGCCGAAAAACTTCTCCAGAGAGCGGAGGTTATACAGCGCCAGCAGATTCATCGCGATATGCCAGGGCTGGATGTGCGTGAAGCCAACCGTCAGAAGCCGCCACCACTGCCCCCGGCGGATCCGTTCCCGGTCATAACAGCCGCACTTTACCGCACGGGCCATTTTATCGGTATTTCCCGAGGCAAT